>JAQULN010000138.1 GCA_028718575.1 Candidatus Krumholzibacteriia bacterium
CACTTGCTCGAGGCGTTGGCCGAGACGATCTGCGATGACCTGTTGCAGGGGTTTCCGGTCGAACGGGTCGTCGTGACCGTGCACAAACCGAACCCGCCCATCCCGAATTTCCTGGGCCGCGTGTCCGTGACGCTGGACCGCGACCGGTCCTGGCACGACACCCGCGTGCGCGCACGGACATGACGGAACTCGCCGGCCACCTGGTGCCGCCAAGCCACGCCGAGCAGCTCGTGCTGGGCCTGGGCAGCAATCTGGGCGACCGCCTCCAGTACCTGCGGCAGGGTCTTTTCGCGCTGCTGTTGCATCCGGAGATCCGTGTCACCGCGTGCAGCCGCGTCTGGGATACGCAGTACGTGGGGCCCGGAACGCAGGATCCGTATTTGAACCTGGTGTGCTTGGCGCAGACGCGCCTCGCGCCGCTGGCGCTGTTGGCGGTCTGCCAGAGCATCGAACAAAGGCTGGGCCGGCCGCCGGGCGGCCACTGGCAACCGCGAACGCTGGACATCGATATCCTACTTTTCGGTGAGCGGCGCGGCGCCGACGATCTGCTGGTGCTGCCGCATCCGCGGCTCGGCGAGCGCGGTTTCGTGCTCGGACCGCTGGCAGAATTGGCGCCCGATCTACGGCTGCCGGATTCGGGGGAGACGGCTGCGGCGGCCTGGGCTAGAATTCGCGCGGCCGAGGACTCCTGGTTGCAACCGGTGGGAGAACCGCTGGTCGGACTGACCGGGACGGTCGGCAACGAGGAGGAATGGTGTGCTGCCCTGGCGGTACATTGTCGTTGAAGGAGTCATCGGCGTCGGTAAGACCAGCCTGGTCAAGCTGCTGGCGACCCGCACCAGGGCGCGGGTGAACCTCGAAGTGGTCGAGGAGAATCCATTCCTGGGTCGGTTCTACCAGGATCGCGCGGCCCACGCGTTCCAGACCCAGATTTTCTTCCTGTTGAGCCGTTTTCGCCAACAACAACGGCTGTTGCAGCCGGAGTTGTTCAGCGACCTGCTGGTATCGGACTATCTCTTCGCGAAAGACCGCATCTTCGCGAACCTGAACCTGGATGACGACGAACTGGCGCTCTATAATCAGCTCGCGGGCATTCTGGAAGACCGGGTCCTCAAACCCGATCTGGTCATCTACTTGCAGGCCAGCACCGATCTCTTGCTCGAGCGCATTCGCCAAAGAGGCCGTAGTTATGAAAGCGGGATGGATCCTCGCTATATTGAAAACCTCAACAAGGCCTACAACTTCTTTTTCCACCACTACGCCGCTTCGCCACTATTGGTGATCAGCGCCGACCACTTGGATTTCGTCCGCGTACCTGCAGATTTCACGCTGCTCTTCGAGCAACTCAGCCAGCCTTTCAGCGGCACGCGCTTCTTCGCGCCGCTCGCGGGCGGCGCCTGAGAGGATGAGACCAACGAGCATGGAAACCGTACCGACACTTGACGTCTTCGCCCGCAGCCGCAGCCGCGGTCGACGCCTGGTCCTGTTGACCGCCTACGATGTTCCCACGGCCCGACTGGCCGCGCGAGGTGGTGTCGACGCACTGCTGGTGGGCGACTCGCTGGGGCAGGTATTGCTCGGTCATACGAGCACGCTGCCGGTCACCCTGGCCGCCATGTTGCACCACGCGCGCGCGGTGACCCGCGCCGGCACGGGGCTGCCGGTGATCGCCGATCTGCCGTACGGCAGCTTCCACATCGATCCCCGCCGCACGGTGCGTGCCGCGCTCAAGCTGGTGCAGCAGGCACGCGTCCAGGCAGTCAAGCTGGAAGGAGGCCGCCGGCGCCGGGACCACCTGGCGGCGCTGCAGGATGCGGAGATTCCCGTCATGGGCCACCTGGGTCTGACGCCCCAGAGTCTCAACCGTTTCGGCGGCTACAAAGTGCAAGGGCGCGATGCCAAGTCGGCGGAACAGTTGCTGGCGGATGCGCAGTTCCTCGACGAAGCCGGTTGTTTCGCGATCGTGCTCGAGTGCATCCCGGCCGCGCTGGCCTCGCGTATTTCCGCCAGCGTGTCGATTCCCACCATCGGGATTGGCGCGGGCGTCGGTTGCGACGGCCAGGTGCTCGTGATCCACGATATGCTGGGTCTGCAGGACGATTTCCAGCCGCGCTTCGTCAAGCGTTATGCTGAGTTGAGCGGGGCCGCCGTCGCTGCGATCGCCGCTTACGCCGAGGATGTTCGCGCCGGGCGTTTCCCGACCCCGGCGCACAGTTACGACGATGCGCACGGCGCGGCGGCGGAAACCGGTGATCACGGCCGCCGCGACGACACGGACACGAGGAATCGCTAACGATGGAGCTGTTGCGCAGCCGCCGGGATCTCGCGCGCCTGCCGGCGCGCGGGGCTGGCCAGCCGGCATTGGTCCTGGTGCCGACGATGGGCGCTTTGCACGCGGGGCATCTGTCGCTGGTCGAGCAGGCGCGGGCGTGGGGGACGGTGGTAGTTTCCATCTTCGTCAACCCGCTCCAGTTTGGTCCCGGTGAGGACTACTCGCATTATCCTCGGGACCTCGACCGTGACCTCGCGCTCTTGCAGCCGCTCGACGTGGCGGCCGTGTTCGCACCCGACGCCGCGGACATGTTTCCGCAGCAGGACGCCGTGACCGTATCGCCCGGTCCGGCGGCTAAATTCCTCTGCGGCGCGAGCCGGCCTGGCCACTTCCAGGGCGTGCTGACGGTGGTGGCCAAACTATTACACCTGGTCCAGCCGCAAGTCGCAGTCTTCGGGCGCAAGGACGCCCAGCAGTGCCTCGTGATTGCGGAAATGGTGCGCGACCTCGATTTCCCGGTCCGCCTGGTCGATTTGCCGACGGTACGCGAACCCGACGGACTGGCGATGTCGTCTCGCAACGCTTACCTGTCGATCGAGGAGCGGCGGCGAGCCGGCTGTCTCAGCGAGGCGCTACAGCAGGCCAGGCAGGCGCTCGCGCGCGGCGAGCGCCGGCCCGATCGGCTGCGCGAGATCCTGCGCAGCCGACTGGCGGCCGCCGATCAAGTGGAATACGCAGAGGTCTGTCGGGTCCCGGATCTGCAGGTCCCGCACGAGGCCACGGGCCATCTCCTGCTGGCGGCGGCGGTCCGCATTGGCCGCACCCGTTTGATCGACAACCTCGTGGTGCGGGTCTCTGCGACGGGCATTCGAGATGTGCCGCTGCTAGCGGCGGGAGACAGCGAATCATGACGCAGCAGCCGACGACGCAGACACCGTTGGTGGACGCCGTGGTTCTGGCGGCCGGCAAGGGCACGCGCATGCGCAGCGACAAGCCGAAAGTCTTGCATGAAATCGCGGGACGGCCACTGTTGGACTACGTGTTGGCGACCGCCCGCGAGGCGGGGATCGACCGCAACGTGGTAGTGGTCGGGCATCGCGCCGACCAGGTGCGGGCCGCGTGCCGGGCGCCTGATCTGACCTTCGTCCTGCAGGAACCCCAGTTGGGCACCGGCCACGCCGTCCAGATGGCGGCGCCGTTGCTGCGGCCACGGGGCTGGACGGTCGTGCTCGCCGGGGATGTGCCTCTGCTGCGGGCGGAGACCTTGCGCCGCCTGATCGCCCGCGCAGCCGCCGACGAGGCCGCCGCTGTCGTCTTGACGTGCGTGGTCCCCGACGCCGGCGCCTACGGCCGCATCGTCAAGGATCCGCAGGGCAACTTGCTGCGCATCGTCGAGGCGCGCGACGCGACGGCCGGAGAACTGGCGATCGGCGAGTACAACAGCGGCGTCTATTGTTTTCGTACCGAGCGCTTGCAGGCGGCTCTGGAACACTTGACGACCGCCAACGACCAAGGCGAGTACTACCTCACCGACACCATCGGCTGGCTTGTCGCGTGCGGCGACAAGGTGCGCACCGTCACGACCGACGATCCAGGCGAGGTGGTCGGCATCAACACGGTGGCCGAACTCGCGGCGGCGGAGCATTTGCTGGCGGCGCGGCGACTGCCTCGATGACATGACCATGGACCATCTGTATACCCCCTGGAGGTTTGCCTACGTGACCGGCGCCACGAGCGAATCAGGCTGTGTCTTCTGCCGGGCGCACGCGGCGACGGACGACGCGGCCGAGAACATTCTTTTCCGGGGTCGCCACTGGCTGGTGATGCTGAACCGCTATCCTTACAACAACGGACACCTCTTGCTGGTCCTGGACCGCCACACGCCGTTGTTGAGCGACTGCACGCCCGCCGAATTGCAGGAGATGAGCATGCTGTTGGCGGGGATGGAACGCGCCTTGACCGAATGCCTCCAGCCGCAGGGGTTCAACTGCGGCTACAACGGCGGCGCCAGCGCGGGGGCCGGGATACCCGCACATCTGCACGTGCACCTGCTGCCGCGTTGGGCCGGCGATACGAACTTCATGACCACCGTCGGCCGGACCCGCGTCATGCCGCAGACCCTCGCCGAGGTCCAGGAAATGGTCGCACCCGTGCTGCGGCGGATCCTGGCTTCCGTTTGATGAGCCGCCTGCGCAACGTCTTGCTCCTGCTGTTGCTCGCCGTGTGCGCCGTGTCGTTCTGGCTCGGACGGCGCGAGCAGACGGCGCCCGCGAGCGTGGACGCGCCGGCCGCCGGCGCCATCGCGACGCAGGCACCGCCGCTGAGCATCCACCTGGTCGTGCTGAATGGGACCGGGGAATCGGGCCTGGCCCGGCGGATCAGCCGCGACCTGCCGAGCCTGGGCTGCGTGGTGGTGGCGATCGGCGACGCACCGCATGATTCCTTCGCCCATTCCCTGCTGGTCAATCGCCGCCTGGCGTCCGGGCGCGCGCAGCGCCTGGCCGCGGCGCTGCGCGGGATCCCGGTGATCCAGGAGTGGGACCCGCGTTGTCCGGAAGATGCCGTACTGGTGCTCGGTCGCGACTACCAGCGCCTGGTCGGCAGCGGCGACGGAAGGCCTTGACATCCGTCCCGGCGACGGCGAAAATGTGGCGAAACAGGCAGGATGCCGCCGAACTCGGTCCGCTGCCCGGTTTTCGTGCTGGTCGGTGCCGTGCCGCCACTCTATATTCAGCGGCGGTTGCCAAGCCAGCAGACGTAGCGGGCGAATCGGTCGCCGAGCCGGCGGCGGCGGGGAGGCGTGGTCCAAATGCGCAGAAGCCTGGGCAAGGTCGCTTTGGTACTGTTGCTGGGGGTCGTGATCGGAGCCGTGTGCAGCGAGGTCATCGGGCTATTCCTGCCCGCGGACAGCGTCGCCGAGCAGGTGTTCGTCCGGTCGATTCCTTTTGGTCTGGAGACCATGACGATCAACCTGGTGGTCGTGCAGTTGACGTTCGGACTCAAGTTCCACGTGAACTTGATGAGCGTCGTTGGCGTGTTCCTGGCCTCGCAGATGCTGCGCTGGTATCGGTAGGGCCGTATCCGTCGGGAGGCGTCATGGATCCGATCCTCGGTTTCATCGGCCCCATTGGCTGGCAAGAGCTCCTCATCATCCTGGCCCTGGTTCTGATCGTCTTCGGTCCGCGCAAGCTGCCGGAGATCGCCGAAGCGTTCGGCAAGTCCATCAACAAGTTCAAGTCCGCGACCAGGGACGCGACCGACGAGGTGAAGAAGGAGCTCGACGACGTCCGGCGGGAAGTCGGGAACGACGACACGAAGCCGCCGCGGCAGTCCTAGTTCCCAAAGACGTAAGGGCGACGCCCCCCTCTTTAACCTTGACGGCGCCTCGGCCGGCAGCGGAGGTCGCCATGAATCTCGCTCAGCTTCTGGATCAACTGCGCGCCGACGAGCGGTTCCGGCGCCAAGTCACGCGCTGGGAAGTCATCCCGCCGCAGCCCGCCGTGTACGCTGATTGGCCCGCAGAACTGGACGCGCGCTTGATCGCCGCGGTGCAGTCTCGCGGCTGCGAACGCCTGTACTGCCATCAGGCTGCCGCCGTCGCGCACGCGCTGGCGGGTCGCTCGGTGGTCGTGCCCACGCCGACCGCCTCCGGCAAGACACTCTGCTACAACTTGCCTGTTTTCGAGGCGCTGCTGCGCAACAGCGAGTCGCGCGCGTTGTTCCTGTTTCCGACCAAGGCGCTCAGCCAAGACCAGATGCACGAAGCGCACGCGCTCGTGGCGGCCCTGGGCGCCGATATCAAGGTGCATACATTCGACGGCGATACGCCCGCCAGCGCTCGGCGAGCGATCCGCGCGAGCGGCCACATCGTCGTGACCAATCCGGACATGCTGCACCAGGGCATCCTGCCCCATCACACGCTCTGGGTGAAGCTCTTCGAGAATCTGCGCTATGTGGTCGTGGACGAGGTCCACCAGTACCGCGGCGTATTCGGCAGCCATGTCGCCAACGTGCTCCGCCGGCTGCGCCGCATCGCGGCCTTCTACGGCGCCCGGCCGCAGTTCATTTGCTGTTCGGCCACGATCGCCAATCCGGGCGAGTTGGCAGCGCGGCTGACCGGCGAAGACCTGGCCGTGGTCGAGACGAACGGCGCGCCGCGCGGCGAGAAGCATTTCATCTTCTACAATCCGCCCGTCGTCAACCATGAGCTGGGCATCCGGCGTTCGGCGGTCAAGGAAACGCGAGCGATCGCTGAGCGATTCCTGGCGGCCGGCGCCCAGACGATCGTGTTCGCCCGCAGCCGCATGCGCGTGGAACTGCTGCTGACCTACCTGGCGCAGGCAGGACGCCGCGTGGGGATCAAGCAGGGAGAGGTGCGCGGCTACCGCGGCGGCTACCTGCCGGGCGAGCGGCGCGCGATCGAGCAAGGTTTGCGCGACGGCACGGTCAAGGCCGTCGTCTCGACCAATGCCCTGGAACTCGGGATCGACATCGGACGGCTCGACGCCTGTGTGATGTGCGGGTACGCCGGCACGGTGGCCTCGACCTGGCAGCAGGCGGGCCGGGCTGGTCGTCGCCACGCTCTCTCGGCGGTCGTACTGGTGGGGACCAGCTCGCCGGCCGATCAGTACATCCTCGGCAACCCGGATTTCTTCTTCGGTCGCTCCGCAGAACACGGCACGGTCGATCCCGAAAACCTCATCATCCTATCGAGTCATCTCAAATGCGCCGCGTTCGAGCTGCCGTTCACGGCCGACGAGCGTTTTGGCGGCAGGCAGGTGACCGAGATTCTCGACTACCTGGCGGAACAGGGAGTGCTGCATGCCGCCGGCGGGCGCTATCACTGGATGGCCGAGACCTATCCCGCCGAAGAGGTTAGCCTGCGCACCGCGGCGCCCGACAACGTCGTCATCATCGATCACGCGGTCCCCGGCGGCCGCGTCATCGGCGAGATGGACCTCTACAGCGCGCAGGAAATGCTGCACGACGAGGCGGTCTACATTCACGGCGCCCAGCAATACCATGTCGATCAGCTCGACTGGCCGCGCCGCAAAGCCTACGTCAAACCGGTGCGGGTCGACTACTACACCGACGCGCAGCGGAAGGTGGAATTGCGCACTCTGGCGGCGAACGCCGAGCGGCCCGACCGCCACCTCGGCCAGCTCGCGGCCGGCGAGATCGGGCTCGTCGACAA
>JAQULN010000139.1 GCA_028718575.1 Candidatus Krumholzibacteriia bacterium
GTTTGTCGAGCACGGCGACGGGCACCAGCGACCAGCGGGCGAGCCTTTGCAGGTCGGCAACGATTTGGTCTCCCCGAAGCTCGACCCGCTCCGCACGTTCGCGGATCAGGCGATCCACTAGCTCGCGCACAGCCGGCTTTTTCATCAGCTTGTGCGCCATCACACGCGCCGAGCCAGTAGCACTGTCGCTGTATCCGGCCGCACGCGCCGCCTGCGCGCCGTTGCAACAAACTGCATACTCGGCCGCAAAGCGCCGCTCTAGCTCGGTCAATTGTTTCTTTGGTGCTTCCATGCCCGACGATATAGCACGGAATCGCGGGACACGGTGTCCCGTTCTCGATGTTGGCCGAAATATGTTGAACAGATGTTGAACCGGCGGGCAAACCCGCTCGCAAGGTTCGCCCCCGGTTTCCGTAACTCTTTTGTTTTCTTGTGGTTTTTGGAGCGGGCAACGGGTCTCGAACCCGCGACCATCAGCTTGGGAAGCTGATGCTCTACCAACTGAGCTATGCCCGCTCCGTGGCGGCGAATCTAACCCGGCGCCCAGGAGGTGTCAAGATGGGCCCCGGCTCGCCATGCGTCCGCGGCCGGTCGCGGCGGGCCCTTCCATTACAGCCCATTAGGACCCAACCGCGACAATCCCTCTCGGACGAGCTGTCGCAGCGTTGCGAGCACTGTCGGGTCGTCCGGCGTCCCCGCCGCCGCGGCTGGCAGCCGCGCAAACCAGGTGCGCTGCCGCTTGGCGTACTGGCGCGTCGCGCGCGCGATCGCGGGAACCAACTCGCCGTCCGCCAGATCGCCCCGCAGATGCCGCACGATTTCCCGGTAGCCAAGGCTGCGCAGGCCCGGACAATCTGGACGATGGCGCGCCAGCAAACCGCGCGTTTCCTCGATCCAACCTGCCGCGAGCATAGCTTCTGTTCGCGCCCTTATGCGTTCATCGAGGTCCGTTGTTGCACGTTCGAGGCGCACGAGTGGAAACTCCAACCCGAGCACCGGTGCGCATCGCTGCGCCGCCGCCAGATCGCTCGCCGAACACCCGGCGAGTCGGTAGATCTCCAGCGCCCGCCGCCGTCGATAGCGATCGCGTGGGTGCAAGCGCGCCGCCGCCGCCGGATCGACGCGCAGCAGTTCGGCGTCGATTTCGGCTTCCGCGAGCGCGGCGATCGTCCGGCGGACCTCCGCCAGACGCGCACGGCTACCCTGCGGCAACACGAAGAATCCCTCTCTGGCCGCGCGCAGGTAGAGGCCGGCGCCGCCGACGAGCAGCGGCAAGCAGCCGCGGGCGGCGATCGCGGGCCACAAGGCGGCGAAGTCTTCGCGAAAGCGCTGCGCCGAGTAGGTTTCTGTGGGCGCCAGGAAATCGATCAGATGGTGCCGGCAAGCCGCCTGCTCGGCAGCCGACGGCTGTGCCGTGCCGATCCGCAGCCCCCGGTAGATCTGGCGGCTGTCTAGCGAGATGACCTCGAGCGGGAACTCCGCGGCGAGTTGCAGCACGAGCGCGGTTTTGCCGGCCGCCGTCGGGCCCGCGATCACCGGGCAGAAGGCGCCAACCTCGCCGCCGGCTTCAGCGCCGCCGGCCAAACTTGGTCTCCAGCTCGGCGAGCGTGAATTGAATCAGGGTCGGCCGCCCGTGCGGACAGTGCAGCGGTTGATCGGTGGCAAAGAGCTGGTCGACCAGACTCTGCATTTCGGGCACGGTCAGCGGTTCGCCTGCGCGCACCGCGCCGTGACAGGCAAAAGACGCCAGAAGCGCGGCCTGCTGCTCATCGTGCGGATCGGTGGTGTCGGTGCCCAGATCGTCCAAGATATCCAACAGCAGGCGGCCCTCTTGCCAGTTCTTCAGACTGGTCGGAATTCCTTGCACCAGGACCGATTGGCCCCCGAACGGCTGGACGGAGAAACCCAAGACTTCCAATCGCGCGCGGTTTTGCTGGAAGGCTTGCAGTTGGGTCGGCGAAAGATCCAGATGGACCGGGAAGAGCAGCTGCTGCGTGGCCAGTGGTCGCGCCGCGCCGGACAAGGAACGCCGCGCCTGGTTGTACAGGATCCGCTCGTGACTATTGTGCTGATCGATAAGGACCAGGCCGCCGCGAATCTGCGTCACGATGTACGTGCGATGCAACTGCCAGAACGGCGCCGGGTGAAACGTCGCGCTTTCCTCCGAGTTCACCGGTGCGGAAACGTCGCCGCCGCCAAAGCCCGCCCGCACGGCGGCGGCTCCGAACAATTCGCCCTGACCCGCAGGGACGCCGCGAGCTTCGGGACCGGCCGAGCCGCCGCGTTGGAAATGGCGGCGCAGGTAGTCGGCTTCCGCGGCGGCCACCGCGTCACCGCCGTCAGCCGCGAGTCCGCCGAATCCCGGCACCGCGCCGATCGACCCAACCGGCGTGCCGTCATCCGGCGAGCCTGTCGGCCGCAGATGCGCCGCGTCGCGCAAACTGAGGCCGTCGTCGATCGCGGACTTGAGCAGCCCGTATACCTGGCGCTCGAGCAACAGACGGACCTCGGTCTTTGCCGGATGCACGTTCACATCGACCTCGCCGGGCGGCAGTTGCAGAAACGCAATGACAACCGGATACTTGCCCGGCGGTACCGCTTCGCGGTACGCCTGTGCGATCGCGTGCGACAGAGCGGCGCTCTCAACCGGCCGCCGGTTGACGAACAGGAACTGCTGCTCCCGGTTGCCCCTCACCCAGGTCGGGCGCGACGCGAGCCCGGCAACGCTGAACCCGCCTGCTTCTTTCTCGAAGCGCGAGAGATGCTCGGCCACCGCGCCGCCGAGCAGATCGCGGACGCGGTCCGGCAGCGAAACGGCCGGCAGCAGATCCAAGCTGATCTGATCCTCGTCCCGCAGGCACCAGCGAACTTCCCAGTGCGCCAGCGCCAGAATGGAGACGATTCGCACAATCGCCCGCTTCTCGGCCTGGACCGTTTTCATGAACTTGCGTCGCGCGGGCGTGTTGTAGAAGAGATCGGCGACCGTTACCGTGGTGCCGCGATTGCGCGGCGCTGGTTCGCGCCGGACAATCGCGCCGCCCTCGATCTCCATCAATCCCCCCACCGTCTCGCCGTCGCAGCGGCTGACCACTCTTAGGCGGCTGACCGAGGCGATGCTCGCCAGCGCCTCCCCGCGAAAGCCGAAGCTGCGCACACGCATGATGTCCGCCGCTGACGCGATCTTGCTCGTGGCGTGGCGTTCACAGGCGAGCGGCAACTCGCGAAACGGAATTCCGTGCCCGTTGTCCTCGACCGACAAGAGGGCGAGCCCGCCCTCCATCATGGAGACGGTGATGGTCGTTGCACCCGCGTCGAGGCTGTTCTCGCAGAGTTCTTTGACGACCGAGGCCGGTCGTTCGACGACCTCGCCGGCCGCGATGCGGTCGATCGTGGCATTGTCCAGGACACGGATCGGCGCTGGCAGTTCCAACATGAGGTCGCTCCGCAACAGTGGTCGGGGGCGGATCGCTCGGCACTGGGGAGGTAGGATAGGGCGCGGCCGGGGACACGTCAACGGCGGCGCGCTTTTATCACGCATCCAGCCGACTGCGGGCGCATGCGAGCAGCGTTGCGGCGGTTCCCTCGTGGGCGGGGTACGCGACACGCGCCGTCGCGATCGCGAGCTGCGGATCCCCGGCGAGGTCACGCAGGGCGGCCTGGAGTCGTACCTGGACGCGATCCAACCGCTGTACGTCCTCAGGCACCAGCACGGCCAGGACGCCGTCAGCTAGCGGGTAGAGGCGGTCCGAGTTGCGCAAATGCGTGGAAAGCCGCCGAGCCGCGGCCTGCAGCAGATCAAGAGCATCGCAAACTGGCAGCGAAGGTCGCAGAAGTATGAGTCCGCACACGTTGTGGTAGCGATCGCAGCGATCCAACTCGCAGCGCAGATCGGCGAGCAAACGTAACGCGGCAGTGTCGGCGGCCGGCTCCGCTTCGTTCGCCGCGGCGGACGCCGTCCAGGGCTTCGCTGCCAACGGAGCGGTGTCCGCGGGGGTCCAGGATTTGCGCGGCGCGGCATCGCTTGCCGCCACGATCTGGCCCAGGGTGGCGGCAAGCGGCAGGATCAACTCTGCGTCCAGCTCGGAAAAGACCTGGCCATCGAGTTCATACAGGCTCTGCTTACCGACCAGGACGAGGCCGGGCGCCGGCTCGCCAGTCCGGCTGACGGCCGCGAGCACACTCAACGGCTTATCGCCCGTCGCCAGCGTCGTGATGTGCCAGCCGTCGCGGGCGGCGCCGCGTAGCAGCCGCGGTAGATCCGCGAACCAGGCGGCCGCCTCGGGCACGTTGCCGCCGGCCAAGCGGGCGGGCGTCGTGGACAGATTGGCGACCGCAGCCACGTAACGCGCGCCGGTCAGCCGCGCAGCGGCGTCGCAGAGCCGTTCGCCGGCCCGGCCAGGCGTCGAGTCGCATGTCGTGAGCGCCGTCAACGCCGTCGACAAGGCCGCGAGGCGGTTGGCGCGAACCGCCTGCCGTCGTTGATCGAGCTGGTCGGCAAGCAGGCGTTCGAGCAGGAAGACCATTTCGCCGGCCATTGCATGGAACGCGTGCGCCGTGCGCGCGTGGTCGAAACGGACGGCCAGACCGGCGCGGACGGGATCGCGCCCGACCGGAAGATAGAAGATGGTGACCGGCGCCAGCTCGCCGGCCGCGACATCGGTCTGACGGGCCACCAGCGGCAATCCCGTCGTCAGGACCTCGACCCAGGCGGGATCGCGCAGCGGCTCGTACCAGTCGTTGCCGCGACCGTCGACGGAGTTTTCGCAGACCAAAAGGCCGCCGTCGTCGCAGGGAATGACCAAACTGACGCGTTGCGCGTCGGCCGTGACGGCGATCGCTGCGCACCAGGCCGTCAGCATGGATTTGAAATCGGTCTCGCCGGCGCCGAGGCGCCGCAACTGTTGTTCCGTGAGGTCGAACATCCGGCTCGTGCGCTGTTGCTGCAACTGCTGCACGCCGTGCAGGATGCGACTCAAGCGCACCGACAGCCCCAGCAGGAGGTCGCGGGCCGCTTCGTCCAGCGGCGTTTGGCCCGACTGCGTCGAGATGTTCAGGACACCCAGCAGATGATCGTCGGCGATCAGCGGCGTACAGACCGCGCTGGCGATGTCCGGCCGGTCGCGCCGGCGATCGGCGGCGCCGTGATATCCTTTGACCAACTCGGCCCGGCGGGTCCGCGCCACGCGGCCGGCGATGCCCTCGCCCAGTTTGACGCGGGTGCCGTGCAGCGTGCCTTCGCTCAGACCGGTCGCGTAGGCGATGTACAGCTCTCGGCTCGCATCATCGAATAGCATGATCGAGCCGCCGCTGGCGCCGACTGCCCTGGCGGCAAGGTCGAGCAAACGCCGTAGGATGGTGTCGCCGGCCAGCGCCTCCTCGAGGTCGGAGAGCGCGGCCTGGATGGCATTGCTTTCACGTTCGATTTCGGCTAGTTCCGGACGATCGCCGCCGCCGCGCATACGTTCCGGCTGACGTGCGCGTCCGGCGAAGAGCCTCGCTCGCAGCTCCTCGGCGCCGATCGTCGGCCAACCGTGCTCGGCGGCGGTAGCCGCGAGTTCGGCGACCAGGGAAGCGGGGCCGGCCGGCAAGACCAGCAGCGCGGATCGATCGGCCGGCAACGCGACCGCGGCCAGGCGATCGACAACAGGCAGACCCATGATCTGCGCGATCGCGCTGCCGAGCGCTTTCGCGATCGGATCAACGACTGCCAGAATGTCGAGATCGTCGCGGTTGCCCAGGTCGGCGAGCAGGGGCAGCTCGGCCTCCCCGGGCGCGCCGAGAACGATCGACAGGATTTCGCTCATCGCCAGCGCCTCGTGTGCAGTTGGACCTGCGTTTTGGATCGTCCGGGGGCGCCGGAGCTTGAGTGCAGGTTAGCGGCCGCGCCCCTCGCCGAGCTGCTGCTTGATCCGCACGAGCCACATGAACGCATCGACCGGCGAGAGCGTCTCCAGATCGAGCTCGCGCAACGCGGCCAGCGTGTCGCGCTCCTGATCGTTGAACAGGCTAAGTTGTTGCTTCCCAGCCGGTTCGTACCTGGGCGCGTCCGCGGCCAGCGACCCGCCCGCCGCCGGCCTGCCAAGCGACGCCGCCGCGCCGCGCGGCGTCTCGCGCGCCAGAAAGGCCAGCAAGCTCTCGGCTCGCCGCAAGACCGGCTCCGGCACGCCCGCCAGACGCGCGACGTGGATGCCGTAGCTCTTGTCGGAGCGCCCCGGCGACACCTGGTGAAGAAAGATGATACGGCCTTCCCATTCCCTCACTTGCAGTTGCAGGTTGACGAGGCCCGGCAGGGTGTCGGCGAGCTCGGTCAACTCGTGGTAATGCGTCGCGAAGACCGTCCGCGGCCGCGGACCAAGGTCACCTTGCAGGAACTCGGTGATGGCCCAGGCCAGCGACAGGCCGTCGTAGGTGGAAGTCCCGCGGCCGATCTCGTCGAGGATCACCAGGCTGCGTCCGCTCATCTGATGCAAGATATGCGCTGTCTCGCTCATCTCGGCGAAGAAGGTCGATTCGCCGCGGGCCAGGTTGTCACTGGCGCCGACGCGCGTGAAGATCCGATCGACCCAGCCGATGCGCGCCGCTGCCGCCGGCACATGACCGCCCGCCTGCGCCATCAGCACGATCAGCGCGGTCTGGCGCAGGTACGTGCTCTTGCCGCCCATGTTCGGGCCCGTCAACAGGATGAGCTGCCGGTCCTCGCCGTCGAGGCTGAGATCGTTGGGAATGAAATCCTGGCTCGCAAGAAGCTGCTCGACGACCGCATGGCGGCCGCCTTTGATTTCCAGCTCGCGACTCTGATCGCAGACAGGCCGGCAGTAGTTCCGTTCCTCGGCAAGCGCCGCGAACGCGCACAGCAGGTCGATCCGAGCGACGCAATCGGCGGCCTGGTAGATATCCGGCAGGCGGCTCTGCACGGCGGCGAGCAGTTGCGCGTAACAAGCGGCTTCCAGCCGCTGCGCCTTGTCCTCAGCGTCCAGGATAGTCTGCTCGGCCTGCTTGAGTTCGGTAGTGACGAACCGGCAGCTGTTGACCAGCGTCTGTTTTTGTTCGAAATCGCCGGGCACCTTGTCCAGGTGCTTGCGCGTCACGTCGAAGTAGTAGCCGAATACTCTATTGTAGCCGACCTTCAGCGAGGAGATGCCGGTGCGCTCCCGTTCGCGCTGCTGCAAGCTCGCCAGAAACCCCTTGGTGTCGTGCGCGATGGCACGGCAACGGTCGAGCTCAGGATCGACGCCGGCGCGGATGTAGCCGCCCTGCCGTGGATTCGCCGGCGGTTCGTCTGGTAACGTTTCCAGTAAGCGGGTGCCGAGGTCTTCCAGCGGGGGTAGTTCCTGCGCCCAATCGCAGACCGGATGGCGCGTTCGGCCGTCCGCCACACCCAGCCCTCGCAGCTCGCCGGCTGCCAATAGTCCAACTCCCAACTGACGCAGTGGGCGC
>JAQULN010000140.1 GCA_028718575.1 Candidatus Krumholzibacteriia bacterium
GCGGGCGAGATCGAGGTGCGCCACCTGAACTACTATCGCCGCTTGACGCGCCGTTTCGGACACGCCGTGGTGCCGGTCGTGGGCAACCTCTGTACCGGCTGCTTCGCAAACATCCCGGCCAGCTTCGTCTCGGTGACCAACGAGAACAAGCTGCAGAAGTGCGAGAACTGCGGCCGCATCCTCTACTGGCCGTAGACGGCGCGCCGCCGGACGGATCCAGCCGGCGAGTCAATCCTGGAAGACGCCGGTGGCGGCCAGGATTCCCGCGGCCTCTTCCTTGACGCGTTCCTTCTCGCCGCCGTCGTCCTTGACACCCAGATCACTGCCCGTCCACTTCTCCTGCGGGAACGGACCTAGCGCCTCCAGCTCGTCCCAATCGGCGCCGCCGCTCTCTTTCTGGAAGACGAGCCCGCCGCCCGTGTGGTCCACGGTGATCAGGTCGCCCTTGCGGATCTGGTCGCTGCAGATCAGATGGCTGATGCGGGTCACCACTTCCTTCTCGACCAGCCGCCTCAGCGGGCGCGCGCCGTACTGGATATCGGTGCCCTCGTTGACCAGCCAGGTCTTGGCCCGCGGCGTCACTTCGAGCAGGAACGGCTCGCAGCAGCGTAGACTGCGGTGATGGATCTGCGTCAACAGGATGTCGAGGATCTCGTAGAGGTGCTCGTCCTTGAGCGTATGGAAGGTGACGATCTCGTCGAAACGGTTGAGGAACTCGTAAGGAAAGACCTTCCGCGCCTCCCGCATGGCAGCTTCCTCGAGGTTGCGGTCGAGCCGTTCGATGCTGGTGCCGGGATCGAAGCCGATGTTGTTCTGGGACAGGTGCTGGCCCATCGCCGCGCTGCCGACGTTCGTGGTCAGGATGATGATCGCCTGCCGGAAGTCGACTTCCTCGTTGTTGCCGAGCACGACCGTGCCGTCTTCGAGCACACCGAGCAACAGATTCCATAGCTTCGGGTGCGCTTTTTCGATCTCGTCGAACAGCACGATGCTCAGGCGGCGCTCGCTCTCGGGAGGAAACAAGCGGGCCAGCTTGCCGCCCGGCTCGGTGAGCAGACCGGTCTGGTTCTCGACGGCCTTGCGATGATGGCGATCGAGGTTCTCTTGAGCCAGCAGCGGCCTGATCTCGCCGCCGACGTAGCCTGGCGGCGAACCGAGCAGCTTGCTGATGTTGTAATGCGCTGAATACTCCTGGCAATTGATGCGGGTGAATGCCCGGCGGTTGCCGAAGACCGTCTCCGCCAGGGCGCGCACCGTCTCGGTTTTGCCGACGCCGGTCGGCCCCATGAACATCATCGTCAGGAGCGGACTCTCCGGGTCGTGGATCCCGGCAATCAGGCGGCTGAAGCTGTCGGCCACCTTGTCGATGGCGCCGGGCTGGCCGACGACCATCTTGCGCATACGGTTGGAGAAGCGGGCGAGCTGCTCATTCTGCTTATCGAGCAACAGAGTCTTCAAGATTCAGCACCTCGCAGTCCTGCGTCGCCAGGGACGTCCGTGTCCGTGCCGAGCCGGAGGGCGGTTGCATCGCGGCGGGAGCTTGGGGCCGGCGCCGGCTCGTACGCCAAGGATCGGCCGCTTTGGCGGCGGCTTGAGGAGCAGTTGTCGAGCTCGCTTTAACGTAAGATTATAGTAATTGCCGTGTTGTGCTGGCGGCGCCCGCACGGCGCCGCCAGCCGGCGAAGCGGTTCAAGGCAGGTAACTTGCTTGCAGGTAGGGAGCCTGCGGCTTGCCGGCAACCTCGACCCAGCGGTCGTCGATCCGCGGGCGCACTGTCTCGTGCTGCTGCAGGTACCACTCCATGGCCTCGGCCGTGCGCACCGAGGTGGGCATGACACTAGCCGCGGGGATGGTGGTCAGAAAGTCGAGCCCGCTGTTGCCCTCCAGCAGGTAGTTCGTCACGACCGTCCGGTAGGTGCGGTCGGGATCCCACGCCTCGCCGCCGATTTCGAGGGTGACCACGCGGTCGAAATTGGGACGGCCGAGATCGTACTCCATGCGCACCCCGGACCCGTAGAGGCCGCTGCCGCTGCCGGAGATGCGGCTCTCGATGACACGCCGCAGCATGCGGCCGTCCATCTGGACGATCATCAGCTCGTTGCCGAACGGCAGCACGCTGAACACATCGCCGGCGGTGATCGGACCGGCCGGCAGGTCGGCGCGCACGCCGCCCAGGTTCTGGAAGGAGAAATCCGCGTCGAACCGCGCCCGCATGGCATCGACCACAAGGTTGCCCATGACGCTGTTGCCGGCATCGCCGCGCGACAAGGACACCGCCGAGCGTCCAACCACGCGCGTCATTTCGCGCTCGGTCTCTTGCAGATAGGGGGCGATGACGCCGGCGATGTCGTGGTCCGGCCAATGTTGATCCTCGAAAAGGGTGATGATGGTGCCGCGGTCGTGGCTGCGCTCCCAGCCCACGAGCTGCCGCGTCGCGCGGTCGACCAACAGGATCGCGTGGCCCAAGCTCGAACCGTTGCCGAACGTCTCGAAGCACATGGTGTGGTTGACCGGATCGATCCATGGCTCGTCGTAGCCGCGGTGCGTGTGGCCGCCGACGGCGAAATCGATGCCCGGCACCTTGTTCACCAGTTCCATGAGATTGGGCGCGCCGCCGGAGTAGTTGGCGCCGTAGCGCCCGCCGAATTCGCCCTCTGTCTCGGTCACTTCGGCTCCCGTCAGGCGCCGCCAGCCCTCGGCCGGATCGAACGGCAGGCCCTCGTGGATGGCGAGGAAAACCAGGTCGGCGCCCTGTTCGCGCAGTTCGTCCCGGTACTTCGCGATGGTCGGCGCCATGGGCAGAAACTCCAGCCCCTTGATGTGGTCGGGGAAGCTCATGGCCGCGGTGCCGGTGGTGATGATACCGATCACACCGATCTTGATGCCCTGGATGTCGATCATCAGGGCGGGCACGGCCCACGGCACGACCCGGCCGGTTTCCTTCTCCACGAGGTTGGCCGCCACCCAGGGGAAGTTCGAGCGTTCGGCGAGCATCTGCGTCACGTCGCGGCCGAGGTCGAAATCGTGGTTGCCGGGCACCGCGAGGTCGTAGCCGATCGCGTTGAAGTAGTCGATGACGGCGCGGCCCTGGGTCTTGTTGCCGATCGGCGTGCCCTGGAACATGTCGCCCACGTCCACGAGCAGGACGGCCTCGCCGGCCGCGGCCGCGCGTTCGCGCACGCGCTTGATATAAGCGGCGGCGCTCGCGGCCCCGCCCAATGGCGGCGGGAACTCGGGGTTCATGAAGCGGGCCGGCTCCGGGGCGATGTGGCCGTGCACGTCGTTGGTCCACATCAGGTGGATACGCAGCAGGCCGTCGCCGGCAGCGTCTGGTTGCGGGGCGGCGCCTGCGGCCAGCGCGGCGGCGGCGAACGCCAGCCAGACCAGCGGCAGCGCGCGGCGGCGGCCGCGGAGTTTGCGTGCAGTAGCCATGGACTGCTCCTTCTGTGCCCGGGCGGCGTTGCGGCCCGCCGGGGCTATCGCGCCGTCGCGCCGGCCCGAATGACGCAGGCGTCAGGCAGGCTAGAAGTTGCGCGACCAGCTGAAACCGAGACGGACCCGGCGGTCGTCCACGCGGGCCGTGTCGGCGGCGTAATACTGCGAACCATCGTCGTTGAAGTAGCCGAAGATATGCGGCAGAACACTCTGCACCTTGTTCAGTTCCAGCGAGAACGACATCATGCCGGATGCCAGCGGCCAACCGGCGCCGGCAGAGAAGACCGAATTGCCGCCTTCGCGGTCGGCGTAGCTGTCGTAACGCCGGAATCCGAAGCGCAGGCGCGCCTGGTTGTAGAACGTGTGTTCGACCCCGAAGCAGACGTCGATGACCTCCTGCAACGCAGCCTGCAGGTAAGGCAGTTCCTCGGCGTCGTAGCGGTTGTCTTCGAGCGCCGTCCAGTCGGTATAGACGATATCGGCCGTGAACACGGTGCGCGGGTCGCTGCGCGGGAAGAAAGCCAGGCCGCCGCGCCAGTTCCCGGGATAGCGCAGTGCGTATTGACCGGGAACGTCGTTGATCTCGCCGTCGACTTTGAGACGGGTCTCGTACGCCGCGCCGAGCGCCAGCCGCTCGTGGATGCGGCTCTGCACCCCAACGGTCGCGTGGAATCCGTTGAGATCCCATTCTTCGCGCAAATCGAAGCTCTCGCCGTCGGTGTAGTTGCGCACGAACACATACTCGTTGCGGTCGCCGAAGGTATAGTGCAACGCCGCGCCGACGGCGAGACGTTCGCCGAGGAGCTGCCCGGCCAGCCCGCAACTGAGCGTGCGCAGCGCGCCTTTCACCTCGTAGCGGCGTTCCTCCAGAATACGGTCGCGCTCGGGGCTGGAGTACGGGTCTGGATTGCGGATCTCTTCCTCGAAAGCGTACTGGAACGGATAGCGTTCGACCAGCGACAAGCCGACCACCACCGGCAGGGAGGGATTGCGCAGGGCCAAGCCGGCGCTGCCGCTCAACCGAGTCTTCTGGTTGCTGGCGATGGCCATGTCGATGACCCAACTGCCGAAGGAGTCGTAGACCGGCATGAACCGGTCCTCCTCGTGGCGCACGATGGTCAGCCCCAGATCCAACTGCGTGCCCGTCGTCCAAGCCAGGCCGGCGGGATTCAGGATGTTCGACAGGCCGCCGCGTCCGACCGCCGCGCCCGTGTTGGCCACGGCATTCAACTCTGCCGAGTACCAGGGACTCTGGCCGCCGTACGTAGACTCGATGAACGGCACGGCCGCGGCGGATTCAACCATGGCCATGGCCAACAATCCCGCCGCCAGCGTGATCGCCGTCCGGCGCTCGATCTGTTTCGCTTGCATCATCATCGCTCGTTTCTCCTCGCGGGCGGACTCGTCAGAAGCTGTAATCGACCTGAAGCCGGACGAACAGATCGTCGCGGGGCATGTACGTCGCATCCGGCGTCGGCTCCAGTACGGCGCCGAAGTCGCGAATATCCACGTAAGTGGCCGGCAGACGATGGTCCTTGGTGACCTTGAGCTGGACCAGCATGCGCTCGGAAATGCGGCTCTCGATCTGCATCCAGTTGCGGAAACCGGTATCGTCGAGCATCACGAACTCGGTGCCTTCGAAGTTCCACCAGAATCCCTTGTAGACCGACGTTGCGTACGTGAGGCGCAGCCAGGGCGAAAGGTTGTGCTCATAGCGCGCCTCGAAGGCATGCCCGGGGCTCGCCGCCGAGCCGACCGCGCTGCTCGACCCGTCGTTCGGGTCGGCCGGATATGCAAGCCGCTGCCGCGCCACGAAATTGACGTTGCTCTGCGCGTAGGTCAGGGTCAGGCGGTTGTAGTTGGACAGCAAGGCGATCATCTGCAGGCGGTTCTCCCAGCTCGTGAAGCTGCGCACGTCGTCGGGGTTCGCGTCGGTGCGGCTGGACAGACGGTATCGCAGGCGGAATCGTAGGTTGAACTTCGGTTGATACTCCAGCTTGGCCGTATAGCGCTCCATGTCGGCGCCGTCGGCCTTGCGTTCCCATTGATCGAACTGCAGACCGTTGATGATGAACTGCCGGCTGATCCGGTAGCGCATGTCGAAGAACAGACCGCGCTCCGCTTTCGGCTGCGGATTGTCGGTGCTCAACCAGCCGTACAGATCGTCGTCGAGCCGGTATGAGCTGTCCAGGATGGTCTGCTCGTACTTACTGTCGTTGCTGAACGAGCGCATGTACGGATTATCGAAATCCAGGTCGTAGTCGCGATAAATGGCCAGCAGGTTCAGATTCTCCCACTGCGTGTAGGCGTTCACGATCCAGGCTTGGGGCGATTGACCGTGCAGGAATCCTCGGCGCGGATCTTGCAACCAGGCGTACTCGCCCTGCACCGCGACGTTGCCGTAGACCGCCTGCGCCTCCGCACCGTAGATGCGGCGCCATTGGTGGGTCGTCACGGTCCGGGTGGCCGGATCGTAGAAGACGCTGGAATACGCCGAGGCGATCTCGCTGTCGCGGGCCTCCCAGTAATCAGAGTTCGTGCCGCTGGGGATCAACGTAGCCGGATTGGGATCGAAGGCGCGGTTGTATTGGCTGTGCAGGCCGGTCAGGCCGACGTACGTGCCCGGGCCGAGCAGGTACTTGACGTTGGCGCCGTACAGGTCTTCCCGGAAAGCATTGCGCCGAAGGCCGGTGTACAGGCCCGTCGGTTCATTGTTGGCGGTCAGGATCTCGCGCACGTCGAGCCGACTCTGCGGCATCCGCGGGTTCATCGTAACGTAGCGATTGACCGTGCCGTCGGGATTCATGATCGCGACGCGCTCGTTCGTCGAGGCGAACGCCGTCACGTGCAGATTGCCGATCCCGCCCTCGACGGCCGCCCCGGTCAGCGCGTACTGGTGCGTCAGGCTCAGATCGCTGCGGATGCCCAGCGGGCGTTTATTCCAACCGTGTCCCGTTTTGCGGTAGTGGATGAAGTCGGTGTTGTCCATGATCAGGCCCAGGCCGAAGGCCGCGCGGAAATTGCCGACCACGGCCCGTTTGAGCTGGAAGGAACCCAGATTCTGTCGCCGGATCTCGAAGTATGCTTTGGTGGTCTCGTCCCACTCTTGTTCGCCAACCCCACGGTAGGTCCGGACGCCGGCGCGCCAGCCATTGGGCAGCGCCAGGCGCACCTTGTGTGACATGGCCGGATTCAGCAGCTGAGTCCGGTGTAAAACCCCCAGTTCGCTCAAATCCATGTTTTCGTCGTCGCCGGTGTAGAGCGGAGTATCGTAGTAGCGGAGTTGGTAGTCCACACGCACGCGGTCTCCCGAGTCGATCTCTCTGTCGTCATAGACCACGAAATCGCGGAGGTTGCGGAAGGCGTAATAGTTCAGTCCCTCGCTGCGGCGGAGTTGACGCGAATCGGTGAAACCGCCCAGCCGGCCCCGCGCGGCGATGATCGCGGCCGCGTCGACCGGCGAGACGTTCTGGAAGCTCATCAGGTCGAAGAGATCCAGGTTGTTCACGTTCAGCGGTTCCTGCAGCAGATCGAGGTAGTCGTCCACCAGCCCCTCGTTGGAGCCTTCCTGATCGAGGTAGTTGCGCACCTGCCGGTAGCTCGCCGTCATGCGGGCGATGGCCTGGTCGCCCGCGGGCGGCGGCAGCACGGCAACCAGGGGCCGCAGGCGGCCCAGGATCTGCGGGGTGACGCCGTCGACCTCGTTCAGGTCGTAGAGGTCGCCGAAGTAGCGCACGTACGTGCGGTGCTCATAAATGGCGCGGGCCACTGCTTCGGGAATCGGCAGGGCCAGGATCTCCTCCCGCGAGGCGCTGTTCAGATCGAGCTTGCGCTGAGCAACGCCCGGCTCCGGCTGCGCCACCGCCGCCGCGGCCGCCAGCACCGCCAGCACGAGCAGCAGGCCGCCCGCGCGCGCCGCT
>JAQULN010000141.1 GCA_028718575.1 Candidatus Krumholzibacteriia bacterium
GATGTCATCCTTGCCGGGACGCACCAGGTTCGCGAACCGTTCCTGCAACGCCGCGATGATCGCCGCTGTCTCGTCGACGCTCAGCGTGGTCTGGGTGACATAGGCAATTTCGGCGTCGACAGGCAGCGGCAGAATTGCCACGTCGGCAGCGGTCTCGACCAGGTGGACCAGGTCGGGAGCCTCGCCGGTCGTGCCGGCAACCTCGTCGTGGCCGGCGTGCCCGATCAACACGATCGGGCGCCTTTTCTCGGCGTGTCGCCGCACGCTGTTATGGACCCTGGTGACCAGCGGGCAGGTGGCGTCCACGGTCCGCAAGCCGCGCCGCTCCGCCTCGCGGCGCACGTGCGGCGAGACCCCGTGGGCGCTGAACACCACCAGCGCGCCGTCGGGAACCTCGCCCAACTCGTCCACGAACACCACCCCGCGCTGGCGGAACGACGCCACCACGGCTTGGTTGTGTACGATCTCCTTGCGCACGTAGAGGGGGGGGCCATGGGTCGCCAAGAGGTGCTCCACCACGCCCACGGCTCGTTCGACGCCGGCGCAGAAACCTCGCGGCCGCGCGATGAGAAGCTGTTTGTGTTGCTGGGCCTGCACGAACCAACCGCCTTCTGCCCGCATACCGTGATCGTGGCGCCGGGACTCCACCAAGAAAAGCAAGAAACGCCAGAACGACACCGTCGACAAGCCGCAGACTCCGGCCGCCGCCCCGGGGTCGGCCAAATTCGCCCTTGCGCCACTGTAATTATATATTAGATTCCTTGCTATTAAACTTCGAAACTGCATTATATCAGAAAGGAGCTTGCCATGACCGTCGACCGCTGGCTGCGAGCCATCGCCGGAGCCTTCATCACCCTCAGCGTGATCCTCGCCGTCACCGTGCATAGCAACTGGCTGTACTTCACGGCCTTTGTGGGATTGAATCTGTTCCAGAGCGCGTTCACCCGCTGGTGTCCGATGATCACCATCTTGCGCAAGCTCGGCGTGCCGGAGCAGGTCGCCCCGAGCCACAGCCGCTGAGGAGGCATGTCATGCTGCGGTGCCTGATGATGTGCGCGCTCGCGTTCGCGGCCGCGGCCGCACGGCCGGCCCCGGCCAGCGCGAGCGAGGCGGTCCGCCTCGGCGAGGTACGGGGGGACACCCTGGTTGTCGCGCTGCCGCGCCTGATCGATGCCGCGCTCGAACGCAATGAAATGTTGCTGGCGAGCGGCGCCATGGTCGCCGCGGCGCAAGCCCGCGCGGCCGGCGCCTGGTCCGGCATGCTGCCGCGTGTCTCGCTCAGCGAATTTTTCCTGCGCTCGGACGACCCCCTCATGGCCTTCGGTTTCAAACTGAACAACCGCGATGCGCAACCCGCCGATTTCGCGCCGAATGCGTTGAACGATCCCGGCGAAGCCAACAACTGGGTCACCCGGTTGCAGGTGATGCAGCCGATCTTCAACGGCGGCATGGCATGGTACGGCAAGGCGGCCGCGAGCGCCGCGGCCGCAGCCGCGCGCTTCGACCATGCCCGCGCGAGAGAGACGGTCGTGCTGCAGGCGGTGCAGATCTATGAGGGGTTGATCCTCGGCTTGTCGTACCAGGATGTGATGACGGCCGCCATCACAAGCGCCGAGGCGCACGCGCGGCAGGCGCGGTCGCTCCTGGATGCCGAGATGGCCACCGAAGCCGATCTGCTGCAGGCCGAGGTCTTCCTCAGCAGCCTGCGCCAGCAGTTGATCAACGTACAGAATCAGGTGGCGACAGCCGGCGAGATGATCCGGCTGCTGACGGCGATCGAGACGCCGCTGGTGCTGATCGCCGAGCGGCGGCCGGTTCTACCGGCGCCCGCCGCGGAAGCCGCGCGCGCCGCCGTCGCGCAACGCAGCGATCTGCAAGCCCGCCGTCTCGAGGCCGAAGCCGCCGCCAAGATGGTCGGCGTGGCCCGGGGCGCCATGCTGCCGCACGTGAATCTCAGCCTGGAGCGCAACTACTACAGCCAGGACTCCATGTTCGGCAACGACGCCAAGAGTTGGAACCTCGGCGTCTACGCCACCTGGGACGTGTTCAAGGGCCTGGCCAACATCGCTGAGTTGCGGCAAGCCCGCGCCCAGCGCCGCGCCGCCGAGCACCGTTATCAGTTCGCAGAGCGGCAGGCCCGCCACGAAACGATCCAGGCACAGCTCGACGTCGAAGCCGCCGGCGCCCGCATCGAAGTCGCCGAGTCGGCCGTCGGCGCCGCGCGCGCGTCGTTGCGCATCGTCACCAATCAATACCGCGAGGGACTCGCCAGCATGGTCGACCTCCTGGACGTCCAGGCCGCGGCCATCAAGAGCGAGGGCGACCTCGTGCAAGCCCGCCACGACTATCGCATCGCCCAGGCCCGGCTCGCGTACACCGCCGGCCGCGACGCGACCCAGGGAGGTATCCAGTGATGATCCGGAGGCTTGATCCCCAGCATCGCCGCGCCGGCGAAATCGGATCGGCGCGAGCGCGCCGCCGACCCGCTGTGATCGCGGCGACCGCCGCCCTGGCGGTTATCGCTCTTGCGCTCGGCGGCTGCGGCGGCGGCGACCAGCCCGCGAGCTACCAGCCCAAGGAAGTGCGGGCCGACCTGGTGGCCGCGCTGCGTACCAGCGTGCCTCGCATTGTGATGGCAACCGGCGAGTTGCGCGCCCAGAACACCGTCGAAGTCTCGACGCGGATGATGGGCCACGTACGCGAGGTCCTCGTGCGCGAAGGCATGCAAGTTGCAGCCGGCCAGTGCCTGGTTCGCATCGACGACACCGACGTGCTCGCGCAACAGCGGCAGGCCGAGGCCGCCGTCGCCGAAGCGCGCGCTGTGCTCGACAACGCCGAAACCAACCTCGCCCGCTTCGAGCGGCTGTTCGCGGAGAACTCGGTCTCGCGCGCCCAGCTCGACGATGTGCGCACTGGGCGCGACCGCGCGCGCGCCGGCCTGCAGCGCGCCGAGGCCGCCCTGGCCGAGGTCGGCGTCCACTTGAGCTACCTGCGCGTCCAGGCGCCCGCCGCCGGCACGGTGATCCGGCGGCTCGTGGACCCCGGCGACATGGCCAGCCCCGGCATGCCGCTGGTGATCCTCGAACAGGGCAACGTCATGAAGGTGCGCGCCGGCCTCAGCGAACGCGATGTCGACCTGGTGAACGTGGGCGCCGAGGTGAGGGTGAAGGTGACCTCGCTGGACCAGGCGGTCTACACGGTGCCGGTCGCGCGCATCATCCCCGCGGCGAATCCGCAGAGCCGCACGTTCGATCTCGAAGCGTACCTGCCCAACGACGATCGCCGCCTGCGCAGCGGTATGTTCGCCCGCGTCGAGGTTCCGATCGGCGCGCGCGACGCCATCCTGGTGCCGCGCGAAGCGCTGCATTTGCGCGGCCAGCTCACCGGCGTCTGGATCGTCGATGAGACCGAGACCGCGCACCTGCGCTGGATCCGCACCGGGCGCGAGGTCGGCGACGAGATCGAAGTCGTGTCGGGCCTGCAGGGCGGCGAATCTCTCGTCCTGCGGTCCGACCTGCCGCTGGTCGAAGGCGACAAGGTGGTGAGGTGACATGATGGACCGCGACACGCTTGCCGTGCGGACGGATACCGACATGCCGCCGAATCCGGGCGCGATGACCCGGCTCGCGAATTTATTCATCAATTCGCGCCTGACCCCGCTGCTCGTGGCGGCCATGCTGCTGATCGGCCTCTTCGCGATCTCGCTCACGCCGCGGGAAGAAGAACCCCAGATCGTGGTGCCGATGATCGATGTGATGGTGATGCTGCCGGGCGCCACGCCGCTGCAGGTCGAGAACCTGGTAACCAAGCCGCTCGAGCAGAAGATCTGGGAAATCGAGGACGTCGAGTACGTCTACAGCTCCTCCTTCGACGGCTTCTCCCTGGTGACCGCGCGTTATTTGGTCGGCACCGATATGGACGGCGCGGTCACACGGCTCTGGAACAAGATCCTCGGCAACATGGATCTGGCGCCGCTGGGCATCTTGCAGCCGCTCATCAAAGTGCGGTCGATCGACGACGTGCCGGTCTTGACCCTGACCCTCTGGAGCGAGCACTACGACCTCTACGACCTGCGACAGCTCGCCGGCGAGCTACGGGGGGAGATTGCCGCCGTCGAGAACGTTTCGGTGGTGGACCTGCACGGCGGGCGCCGGCGGGCCGTCCGCGTGGAACCGGACCCGCAACGACTGGCCGCCCACGGCGTGACCATGCTGTCGGTGTTGCCGGCTCTGCAAATGCAGAACCAGAGCCTGCCCGCCGGCTCGCTCAGCATGGCGGGCCAGGAATTCTCGGTCGAAACGAGCGCCTTTCTGCGCGACGCCGACGACGTCGCCAATCTGGTGGTCGGCGTGTTCAACGGCCGGCCGGTGCGCCTCCAGGACGTGGCTGCTGTGACCGACGGCCCCGCCGAGATCGACAGCTACGCCTTCTTCGGCGTCGGCCCGCGCGCGGCGGACATCGGCCTGGACACGCAGCGCGTCCCGGTGGGCAGCGAGCAGCCGGCCGTGACCATCTCGGTCGCCAAGCGCAAGGGCAGCGACGCCACGCGCGTGACCGAGGCCGTGCGCGCCAAGGTTGAGCAGTTGCGCGGCCGCCTGATCCCCGCCGACGTCGAGGTGACCGTGACCCGCGACTACGGCGAGACCGCGAACGAGAAAGCCCGCAGCCTGATCCAGAACCTCGGCCTGGCGATCTTGCTGGCCATGGCCGTGGTGTTCTTGGCCATGGGCTGGCGCGGGTCGTTGATCATCTTCGTGTCGATTCCGACCACGTTTGCCTTGACCCTGTTCTCCTACTACATGCTGGGCTACACGCTGAACCGCGTGACCCTGTTCGCGTTGATCCTGGTCAACGGTCTCGTCGTCGACGGCACGATCATCGTGGTCGAGAACATCCACCGGCATTTCCAGGAGCGCGGCCGCCGCAGCGTCAAGATCGCCCTGCGCGCGATCCAGGAAGTGGGCAATCCCACCATCCTGGCCACCTTGACGGTGATCGCGTCGCTCTTTCCCATGGCCTTCGTGAGCGGCCTGATGGGCCCCTACATGCGACCCATGCCGATCGGCGCCTCGCTCGCCATGCTGTTCTCGCTGCTGGTCGCCTTCGTCATCGCACCCTGGTTCGCCATGCGGGTGCTCAAGCCGCAGCATGGCGCCGGCGGCGACACCGCCGAGGCGACCGGCCGCCGGCTGCAAGACACGATGATCTTCAAGCTCTACGAGCGCACCATGCGCCCGCTGATCAGCCGGCCGGCCCGCGGCGTGCTGGCCTTGATCGCGGTCGCGGTGCTGACCGGTGCCAGCACGCTGCTCTTCTTCACCCGCATGGTCGAGGTGAAGATGCTGCCCTTCGACAACAAGAGCGAGTTCCAGGTCATCGTCGACATGCCGGAGGGCACGACCCTGGAGCAGACCACCAGCGTCGCGCGCGAGATCGGCACCTACTTGGCCACGGTGCCCGAGGTGACCGACTATCAGCTCTACGCTGGCCAGGCGGCGCCGGTCAACTTCAGCGGCCTCGTGCGCCACTACATGCTGCGGCGCGGACCCAACGTCGCCGATTTGCAGGTCAACCTGGTGGACAAGAGCAAGCGCCGGGACCAGAGCCACGCCATCGCCGTGCGCGTGCGCGAACCGATCGCCGCGATCGCCGCCCGCCACGGCGCCGCCGTCAAGGTGGTCGAGGTGCCGCCCGGACCGCCGGTGCTGGCCACGCTGGTCGCCGAGGTCTACGGCCCGGACTTCGCCGGCCGCCTCGAGGTGGCCCGGCAGATCAAAGAGATCTTCGAGACGACGCCCGGCGTCGTCGACGTGGATTGGTTCGTCGAAGCGGACCAGACGCGCTATCGCTTCGTCGTGGACAAGGAGCGCGCGGCCGTGCGCGGCGTCAGTTCACAACAGGTGGCACAGACCTTGGCCGTAGCCCTGGCGGGCCTGGACGTGGGTCTGGTGCACGTCGACGACGCGGCCGAGCCGGTGCCGGTCAACGTGCGCCTGCCGCTGGTCGACCGCGGCAGCGCCGACGCCCTCGGTGAGCTGTTCGTGGGCAGCCAGGACGGCGGCCTCGTGCCGCTGGCGGACGTCGTGCGGATCGAAGAGACCGTCATCGACAAGAGCCGCCACCGGCGCAACCTGAAACCCCTGATCTACGTGACCGGCGACGTCGCCGGCCGGCTCGAGTCGCCCGTCTACGCAATCCTGGACATGCGTCCGCGCATCGCCGCGATTCCGCTGCCCGACGGCGTTGAGATGTCGCAGCACTTCCGCGCGCAGCCGGAGTTGACCGAACGCTTCAGTCTGAAATGGGACGGTGAATGGCATATCACCTACGAGGTGTTCCGCGACCTCGGCGCCGCCTTCGCCGTGGTCATGGTGATCATCTACCTCTTGATCGTCGCCATGTTCCAGAGTTTCACGATTCCGCTCTTGATGATGATTCCGATTCCGTTGACCCTGATCGGTATTGTGCCCGGGCACCTGATGTTCGGAGCGTTCTTCACGGCGACGAGCATGATCGGTTTGATCGCACTGGCCGGGATCATGGTGCGCAACAGCGTGCTCCTGATCGATTTCATCATCGCGCGGCAGAAACAGGGGCTGGCGCTGGACGACGCGGTCGTCGAGGCTGGCGCGGTGCGCTTTCTGCCGATCGTGCTGACGGCCGGCACCGTCGTCGCCGGCAGTTTTGTGATGATCTTCGATCCGATCTTCCAGGGCATGGCGATCTCGCTGATGATGGGCGCCCTGCTCAGCACCGTGCTGACCATCGTGGTGATTCCGCTGGCATACTACCTCTTCGCGCGCGGACGGGAGGACGAGAGGACCCGGGCCATATAGTGATAATTTGTGTTCGATTCTGAACCCCTTCGGGCACTTGGAGATGTAGGGTTTCGCCGGATCGGCGGACGGAGGTGGTCAACGTCATTTTCTCCGCTTGCGAAAATTTACAGTGATCATTATCATATGGATCTGCACGGTGTGTCGGTTTCTCCCTCCAATCCCCCACCGGCATGCCGTCCCGGCCGGGACTTGCTCCCGGCCGGTCTTTTTTTTCACAGTAGGCATACCTGATAACGGACTCAATCCCCGTTGATCGCCGCTTCGAGGATCGCTTGCCGCTGCCGTTGCCAGCGCGGCTCCAGCGGCGCGGCTGCCACGGCGCGTTTGATCCAGAGCATAGCCTCGGGATACGCGCGACAGCGGCGCAGAACCTCCGCGAGGATGGCGAGAGCTTCGGGGTCCTCGCGGCCGGTCATCGCGACGGCTTGCCGCGCAGCGGCCTCCGCCTCGCTGAGATCGCTACCG
>JAQULN010000142.1 GCA_028718575.1 Candidatus Krumholzibacteriia bacterium
CGCGATTCCGTTCCTGGCGCCCCTGAACCTGCGCACGGGCGACGATGGTCGGATACGCTGCATCGTCGACACTGGCGACGGGGACCGCGTGGCGGTGCTGCGGGTGCCGGTTCTGCGCGCGGCAGCCGATACGGGCCATGACACCAGCGGCCCGCGGATTCGCCTGTCCTTTCCCGGCAATCGCTTGCGTGTGCAACCGGGCGCTCAACTGCAGGCTTCTCTGTTCGATACCAGCGGCGTGAACATTCTGGCCAGCAACCCGGCGAACAGCGTGCTGCTCGAGTTCAACGACAGCGGTGTCTATACCAATGTTTCCGACGCCGTTGTCTTTGCGCCCGGCAGCTATACCCGGGCCAACCTGACGACCACCTTGCCGGCCGATCTCGCGCTGGGCCGGCATACCGTCGTGATGACCGCCAGTGATATGTTCGGCAACGTGGGCGCCGACACGCTGCGGTTCACCCTGGAAGCCGGCGGCATCGGCGGCATGCGCGATGTGACGATATTTCCCAACCCGACGCCGGGGCCGTGCCGGTTGATTTGCGATCTGGCCGCGCCCATGGATCTGCGCTGGGATATTTATACAGTGTCCGGGCGCCGCGTCCGCAGTCTGCGCGACAGGTATGCCGCAGCCGGCCCCGCGATCATCGAATGGGATGGGCGGGACGGACAAGGCGACGAAATCGCCAACGGTGTTTATCTTTACGTGCTGCGCGGGACCCTGGCCGGTGCCGGCCACGAGATTCGCCAGACAGGGCAAGTCGTGATCATGCGCTGAGGCGGCGCCATACCGCCTGGAGTTCGCCAACGGAGGTCGTGGATCGATGAAGCGGTTGTTGCAGGTTCTTTGCGTGGGTCTGGTCGCTTTTCTTAGCGCGGTGACCCCGGCTGTGGCTGGCTCCGGCGCCGGTGCGATCGTGTTGGTATTTCCGGTCGGCGCCAGATACAACGCACTCGGCGAGGCCGGGTTGGCTCTGTCACAGGATGCGACCGCGGCCTGGTACAGTCCTGGCGGCATGGCCTTCATGGTCGATCGTTATCCCGTGGTCAACGACGTCCAGCTGATGTATTCGAAGCTGGCCGCCGGCTTGGCTGACGACATCGCGTTGACCTGGGCCGGCTACGCCGGTCCAATGGGCGGCGGCATCTTTGGTCTCAGCTTTACCTACCTGGACATGGGCGAGCAGCAAGCGACCGACGAGGAGGGGACGGTGACCGGCACGTTCTCCTCCTACGAGTTCGTGATCCAGGGCAACTATGCCTTCAAGCTCTCGCCGAATGTCGGGTTCGGTTTCGGCGTCAAGTATTTCCGCGACAAGCTGGCGCCCGATGACGTGCTCAAGGACCGCACCGGCGGGTCCGGCGACAGTTTCGGGTTCGACGCCGGTGTTCTCTGGAAGATCCCCGCCGCCCAGTTGAATCTGGCGGCGGCGGTGCACAATGTCGGTCCGCGCATCGAGCATGTGGACGCCGATCAGGCTGATCCGATGCCGCGCAAGTTCACCGTCGGTTTTGCGAAGAACCTCCTCCAGGGCGAGTTCTTGGGCGCGCTGCTGGTCGGCGACTACCAGCTTCCTCTCTACAAGTGGAAGCGCGACGATTACGTTTTCGGCCTGGAGAATGCGCAAGGCGAGTGGGGTGTCGGTATCGAGGGCAGCTACGATCGTTCATTGTACCTGCGGTTCGGCTACAAGAGTGCCGACTACGGCGACATCAACGACTTCACGTTCGGTTTCGGCGTGGACCTGCTCAAATGGACGGAGCGGGCGATCATCTTCGATTTTGCGGCCGTTCCGCAAGCCGAGGGGTTAGACCGCGTGAGTCGCTTCTCTGTCGGCTATCGCTGGTAATCGTTCTACGCTTCGGGTGGCCTACCGGCGCACGGACCCCTGCCGTTTGCCGCCACCGGGCGCCGCTGTCGCGTGGCCGGCGCTGGAAGGAGTCTCGGTGCGGAAGCTAGGCTATCGTCGGCTCGCGGGCATGCTGCCAATGGCTTGTGCGCTCGTTCTGGCAGCGGCGCTGGCCGGACCGGCGGCCGCCGCTGCGTCCGCCTCCGAACGGCTGCCAGCGCAACCGATGACGTGGCAAGAAGTTAGGGCATTAGCGGGCGGGCAGCAGATCAACGACCGCGAACTCGCGCGGCAACATGCCTACCAGGCCCGCGCGCACTGGGTGCATCAGCTCCTGGGACACCGACTGGTCTCGGTCAAGAGCAACCGTTGGCTCGCCAAGCGCGGCCTCGGGATGACACGCCCAGCGGCTGCGCGCGTCGCACGCGAGCGGACCGACTCATTGACTCTCCGCATTCTGCTCGTGCGGATCTCGTTTGAAGCGAATCGCGATCCGACCCTGGTGACCATGGCGCCGGACGGAGATTTTTTCCTCGATCCGCACGATTCCAACGATCCTCTACCGATCGATCCGACGCCGCACGACAAAGCGTACTTCGAATCGCACCTGGCGGGACTGGCCGAATACTATCGGTTCCAGTCGGGCGGTCGCTTGACCATCGAGTCGCGGGTGCTGCCGGACGGTGCGCGCGACAGCTACAAGGTGAGCGATGTTGCCGACTATGGCCCGGGCGCGGGTGCTTTCTGGACCTTGGCGGGACTCGAGCGACTGGTCCGGGACATGATCACCGTCGCCGATGAAGGCACCCAGGCCGACGGGTCGGTCAACCTGGCCGAATACGGCGATGAGCACGAGCTCACCTACATCATCTTCGCGCACGCCGGCAGCGATTGGCAGAGCGACATCAACCAGGATTCACCCAACGACATTCCGACCTTCTTCGTGACCCTGGGTGAGCCGCAGCCGCTCGTCGGCGGGCAGCTCTCCGAGTGTTCGGTGATTCCCGAGACCACGAATCAAGACGGCTACCGCGGCAGCATCGCCGCAGCACTTTACCATGAATTCGGACATGCACTGGGGTTGCCGGATATCTACGACGCAACGACCGGCCTGACCCAGTGCGGGGTCTGGGATCTGATGGATTCGGGAACCAACCTGGCTGCAACGCTCGGCTATCGCGATCCTGTCTCCGGTCAGATCATGGCCGCGGTCGTGAGTGGGATTCTACCGCCGTCGCTGTCGGCGTGGTGCAAGTGGTATCTGGGTTGGCTAGACGGCGAACTGGTCACGGGCGGCCCGGGTCGATCGCTGCGGTTGCCGGCGGTCGGCGTGCCCCGTGAGCACTATGCGCTCCACGCGGAGCTACCGGGTTACGCGTTTGACGTGACCGATCCGCAGGTGCTGATCGGGGGGGCCTCGTTCCAGGAGTTCTTCCTGGTGGAGAATCGCTGGGTGCCGCGCTCGGTGGACGATACACCGTACGATCCGCTGAGTCCCGACGGCGACTGGGGCGGACTCTATCTGAAACGCGATCCCGCCACCGGAGTGGTGCTCTACCTGGCTGGCGACCGCGCGAGTCAGCCAGGCCTGAACACCGGGTACTACGACTACTTTCTGCCCGAGGGCGGTCTGTTGGTCTGGCAGGCGAACATGGACCGTATCGAAGCGGATCTGGCGGACAACACGATCAATCGTTTCGGCGATGGCCTGCGTCTCGTCGAGGCCGACGGTATTCAGGACATCGGCGTGCTCGAGCCGTACGTTTCGGGCTGGTACGGCAGTGATCGCGATCCTTTCGCCCCGTGGAACGCGGCCGGTCATGGCGAACTCTACGTGCAGGGCGCAGGGTTGCCGACCAGCCGCGCGTTCGATCGTGCCTGGACCGGGTTTCGCGTCTGGGATATCGCTGACCCCGGCGACGCTCACGGCGCGGTCATGACGCTGCGCGCGGCGGTGGAACCCCTGCAAGCGGGGTGGCCGCTCGTGTTGCCCGCCGGCGGGACGCCGGCCGAGCCGTCGGCGCGCTCGCTCGATCCGACGAGCGTGACTCCCCTGTTGGCCGCGGATGGACGCCGGCTGCTCGCCGCGGTGACGGCGACGGCTGCAGACCTGCCGCTGCTGTTCATCTGGACCGCCGAAGGCGAAGCGGCCTATCTGGCGCCGGCGGATCTGCCGGACGGTGCCGTCGCCGAGCTGTCGGCGTCGCCCGTCATGCCGCCGGTCGCGCTGCCGCGAGCCGCTGCCGCGGACCTGCTCATCATCGGCGGGAACGACGGCCGCGTGCTCGCGATGACGCCGTCAGCCGCGCTGGCCGAGGTGGCCTGGGCGATCGACATCGGCGACTCGCTGTTGGCCGGACCGCAGCCGGTGCCGTTGGGCAACGGCGATTGGTTGCTTTTTCTGTTAGACGGCGGCGGTTTCGGCCACCTGCGAGATCTGGCCGGGCAGGCTGTCGGCGAGCCGCTCGCGGTGCTCACCGATGAGGCGACGATTCTGCTCGCAGCGCCGCGGACGGTGCAGCTAGACGACGGCCCCGCGCTGGTGCTTGTCACCGACGATGGCTGGCGCGTACAACCCGTCGACGCGGCAGGTTTCGGCACGGGAGCGTTCAGGTTCGACCAGCCACTGGCGGCGCCGGCGCAGGTCGCCGTGTTGTCCGCCGCCGCGGGGCACCGGCTGCTGATCTTCGGACCGGACGGCCTGCAGGGCTGCTGGCGGTCAACGGCCGGCGGCGACTGGTCGGTGGGGAGCTGGCCCGATCCGGGCGCGGCGCTGGCCGGCGAGCCAGCGGTGGCCGACCTCGATGGCGACGGCAGTTTGGACGTGATCGCGGTCACGACCGAGCGGATCTATGCCTGGCAAGCCAACGGCGTCAGCTTGACGGGCTTTCCCGTGGACTTGGCGAATCTGTTTCCCCTGGCGCCGACGGTCCGCCTGGCCGGTCCGCTGGTCGTGGCCGATCTCGCCGGCGGGCCGGGCAACGAGCTGGCTTTCACCACCGATCAAGGACATTTGTTCGTGCTCACGAGCGACGGGCGTGTGCATGGCGGCACGCCGTTTCGTTTCGGCGCTGCGGGGGGCGTCGCACTCGCGATGACGCCCCTGGCGGGCGAGCGCGCCACGCTGGCTCTGGCCAGCGCGGGTGGCGTCGCAGGTCCGCCGCTCGAGCGACGCCTCACGCAGGGCCGGCTGGCGCTTTACGGCGAGCGACCGCTACTCGCGTCCGGCCCGGCCACCGCCGCCTGGTTCGGTCCCGGCGGCGGGCCGACCCGTACCGGGCCGGTTGGACAGGCGCGTCCGGTCGCCGGCGAGACGGCGGCGGCGCGGGGACAGGACGGTCTCGTTCTCTACCCCAACCCGCTGGCGGGCTCGGAGCTGAACGTTCGTTTCTGGAGCGCCACGAACCGTGCGGCCGAATTCGTGCTTTACAACCTCCAGGGCGAGATCGTCCGGACCGCACGCCTGGGCGCGGTGCAGGCGGGACTGATGAACGAGCAGCAAGTGCGCCTCGGCAATCTCGCGGCGGGGCTCTATGTCGTGCGGCTGACGTGCGAGCGGACGGCCGGCAGAGTCGACAGTCAGGTCAAGACCCTCGCGGTCGTTCGCTAGCGGCCGGGAAAGAGGATGATCATGGCAGCGTTGCGGACCACAATCGGCGCCGGGGTGCTGATCGGCGCGGGAGTCTTGTTGGCGCTCGCGGCGCCGGCCAGCGCCGCCGCGCCGTCGCTCGCGACGAACAGCGGTTGGTTGCTGCGTCAAGCGGATTTGGCGATAGCCAGTGTAACCGGCGAGTTGCCCGCGAATTCCGGCCTCTGGCTGGCCGACTTCGGCACTCAAAGGAGCGAGCCGAAAGTCTCGGACGGGCAACGCAAGCCGCTAGTGCCGATGCTGATGTCGATGGTGGTTCCCGGCGCCGGTGAGCTCTACCTCGGCTACAAGCGCGGCTTGCTGTTGATCGCCGCCGACGCTGCCGCCTGGTACGGCGTAGCGCATAACGCAGATATCGGGCGTGAGAAACGCGATGAGTACTATGCGTTCGCGGACGTCCACTGGTCCAAGGATAAACTCGAGGCCGCGTACGATCCGGACTACGATCCCAGCCATCCGGAATATTCCGGTATCATCGGCATCGGCACGGACTACTTCGGCGTCAACGGCTACGACGACCTCCCGCTCTGGGTCTCGGCGCAGGACGACCGGCGCGAGTATTACGAGAACCTGGGCAAGTGGGATCAGTTCGTGTTCGGCTGGGACGATTTTCAGGATCCACGCGTTTTTCTGCAACTCGATCCTGAAGATTTCGACATCGCCAACCTGCGCGACCCTCGCACGAGCGCCAACCGTGAGATCTACCGGCAGATGCGCCAGGACAGCAACGACGCGTTCGCCCGCCGCGACCGCTTCCTCTACCTGAACCTCGGCCTGCGTGTGATCAGCGTACTGCAAGTCGCTTACCTTGAAGGGCTGCTCTTCGGCAACGGCGGCGCGTCCAGTCGTCGGCCTCACCAACTCGAGATCGCGGGGCGCCAAGTCGATTTGATCGTCGAGCCGATTGGTTTTTCCCGAGGCGTGATCGGCGCCAAGGTATCGTTCTAAGACCAGGCAGGTGAACAGCGTGCAGCGAACGTACAGAGTGTGGCGGCTGTCAGCGTGGAACTTGGCCGCGGTCGTCGTCGCCGGAGCGCTGGCGCTAGCGCCAGGCCGGGTGGCGGCCAGCGACGACTGGTTGCCGCGGGACGACTGGCGGCAGTGGCTGCAGGCGCAAGAGATCGGCGGTCGCCGGAGCGACGCCCGCGCCGCGAGCGATTCGGACGACAGGGACCCACACGATCTCCGCCGGCGTATCAAGGCTGGGGCTCTCTCGTTGGTGCTACCTGGAGCCGGCCAGTACTACAACGGCCAGCACAACAAGGCCCTGATCATGGTCGGGGTGGAGGCCGCCGTCTGGGGCACCTATCTCGGCTTCGACCGCCACGCTGACAACCTGGCCGGAGACTACCGCAACTGGGCCGGCGTCTATGCCGGCACCAGCGGGGAGCATCCGGACAACTTCTGGCGGAATGTCGGCCGGTACTCCGACAGCGACGCCTGGTACGAGGCGAGTCTGCGCCAGGCGCGGGCCCTTGGGGAAGCGCCGCCGCCGTATCCGGGAGCTGGCGAAGAGTGGCAGTGGCGTAATGACAGCTACCGCGTCCAGTACCAAGATCTGCGCGCCGACGCCAATAACGCCTATAGCCGGCGCGACAAGATCATTCTCTTTGCGATCGTGAACCGCGTGGTCGCGGTCTATGACGCGGTGCGCCATGCGGACAGGCCGCGGAGCGACGCACCGGCGGGCGCCCTCGCAACGGTTGGCGGCCTGGATTTGGCCCTGGAAGTTTCGCCGTCGTTGCTGGAGCCGGCGGCTCGCGCGACCGCGAGTTGGAGATTCTGAGGTGTCGCGA
>JAQULN010000143.1 GCA_028718575.1 Candidatus Krumholzibacteriia bacterium
CGGCTTGATGCAGGCGGGTCACAAATACGGAATGCAGACATTGAACCAGTAGATTTGCCAGGCGGTCGAGAACCGCTGGATCTCGCAGGAAACCGCCCTGGGCCGCAGTAGTGATCAGCAGGAACTACGGCAGATGTTGGGCGAAACTGTCGGCGCGAAATCTTAACGCGCCGCAAGGAGGAACCGTGGCTGCCACGACCACCTATATCTGGAAGGGCAAGACGGCCAAGGGCGATGTCATTGCCGGCGAGTACAAGGCCAACGATCGCCGCGAGGTGGCGGAGTATCTGCGCAAGCGCCGCGTGGTCATTCAGTCGGTGCGCAAGAAGCCAACGGAGATCAAACTTCCTTTCGGCGGCAAAAAGGGAGTCAGCGTCAAGGATCTCTGCGTCTTCACGCGGCAATTCGCGACGATGATCAACGCCGGCTTGCCATTGGTACAGTGCCTCGAAGTGCTCGGGCGCCAGCAGCCCAAGCCCACGTTCAAGCAGGCGATCCAGCAGGTGATGATCGATGTCGAAGGCGGCCAGACGCTGTCTGAGAGCCTGGGCAAGCAGAAACACATCTATGGCGACCTGTACGTGAACATGATCGCCGCCGGCGAGACCGGCGGTATCCTGGACACGATCCTGCAGCGTTTGGCGATCTTCCTCGAGAAGAACGACGCGCTGCAGCGTAAGGTCAAAGGTGCGTTGACCTATCCGGCCATCGTGCTCTTTGTGGCCCTCGGCGCCTGCATCTTCATGCTCATGGGTGTGATTCCCGTCTTCGCCAAAATGTTCTCTGATTTCGGCGGGGAACTTCCGGGCCCGACGCGAATGGTCATGAATCTGTCGGATTTCCTGCGCACTCAATGGTACATGCTGGCGGCCGGCGTCGCCGCGGCGGTCTTCGGTTTCAAGCGCCTGCGCAAGTCGAAATGGGGCGAACTGGTCACGGACAAGCTCTTCTTGCGCATCCCGATTCTCGGCACGGTCCTGCTCAAGGGTGCAGTCTCGCGCTTCACCCGCACGCTCGGCACCCTGATCGGTTCGGGTGTGCCGATCCTACAAGGACTGGAGATCACGGCGCGCACTGCCGGCAACCGCGTCATCCAGAACGCAATAGAAAGCACGAGCGTCTCGATCAGCCAGGGCGACACGATCGCTGAGCCGCTGAAGCAGAGCGGCGTGTTCCCGCCGATGGTCGTGCAGATGATCAGCATCGGCGAATCGACCGGTGCGCTCGACGAGATGCTCGCCAAGATCGCCGACTTCTACGACGACGAAGTGGACGCGGCGGTCGACGCGCTGACGGCGGCGATCGAACCGCTGATGATCGTCCTGATGGGTACCATGGTCGGCGGCATGCTCGTGGCCATGTACCTGCCCATGTTCAAGATGGCGAACGTGGTTGGAGGTTGACGGCGATGGCGGCTGCCGCCGGCATTCGATCCGAAGACGGCGTCCTCGTGCCGCGCACGCTGACGGCGATCCTGTTGACCGGCTGCGGCCTGTTGGCGGTGGTCGACGGCAAGGAGCCGGTGTCGACCGTGCTCCTCGCGGTCGGGCTCGGCTGGCTCTGGGCGACGTTGGCCGTGACGGCGCTGGCGCCGTGGCGCTGGTTCGATCACCGCGGCGTGGTCCTGCTGCAGATCACGATGGAACTGGGTGCCGTCGGTTGCGTCGTCGGGGCGCTGCCGGGGGCTCCCGGACTGTCCGTATTCTTCCTAGGACCCGTCGCCGTCGCCGCGGTGCGCCTCGGCCGCGAAGGCGCATCGGCGGCTGCGGCGCTGGCGGCGCTCGTGTTGCTGCTGCCGGCCTTGCTGCAGGGTGGCGCGCCGGCGCCGGTCCCGGCGGCCACCGGGCTCGGCGCGGTTCTTTTACTTAGCTCCGGCTTGCTGGCGGGAGAATTGGTGCGCCTGGCGGCCCGGCGGCGAAGCGATGGCGAATGCGCGAGCCGGTGTGCGCGTCAGACCGATCGCGAGATGCGCCTGATCCTCGACAACCTTGGCAGCGGGTTTCTAACGGTCGATGCCGCCGGCCGCGTGACCCGCCTGAATCCGCAAGCGCGAGCGCTGCTGGGCTTGGCGGGCGGCGAGTACGAGCAACAACGCCTGGCGGACCTGCTCGCCGACGGCGGCGCCGAACTGGCGGATCTCATCCTGCAAGTGCTGGCGACCTGCCGGCCGTGCAAGCGTTGTGAGGTCACGATTGCGCGGCAGGGCGTGGTCGTGCCGCTCGGATTGAGCGCGGATGTCGTCGCGGGGGAGGACGGGACGCTCGAAGGGGCGGTCGTGGTCTTCACCGATCTGACCGAAGTCCGGCGCCTTCAGGCTCAACTGCGACGCTCCGACCGCTTGGCCGGCGTCGGAGAACTCGCGGCGAGCATCGCGCACGAGCTGCGCAATCCTTTGGCGAGCATCCGCGGCAGCGTCGAGCTGCTCGCCAGCGACCTCGAGGTCGACGGGCATCAGGCGCAGCTGCTGCAGCTGATCCTGCGAGAGAGCGGCCGCCTCAATACCATCATCACCGATTTTCTCGCGTTCGCCCGCATGCGCCCCGCACAATTGCGGGCGCTCGATCTGGATGGATTCCTGGAACAGGTCGTCCTGCAGTTGCGCCAGCACGTGTCAGCGCAGGGTGGGCGGGTCGCCGTGAGTAGCGAGAACATGGCGCCCGGGCTCGAGATCGACGCCGACGCCGAACAACTCGTCCAGGCCGTCCTGAATCTCGGCCTCAACGCCTGCGAAGCGATGCGCTATGTCGGTGAGTTGCGCCTGCAGGTCGAGGTCAACGACGGATTCTGCGAACTGCACCTTCGCGACACGGGGCCGGGGCTCGATCCGGCGCGGGTCGAAGAGTTTTTCACACCGTTCGTGACCACTAAACCCCATGGCACGGGTCTGGGGTTGCCGATGGTCGCACGCATCGTACACGGCCACGGCGGCACGGTGGAAGCGGGTAACGACCCCGCCGGGGGGGCCGATTTCGTGCTGAGGCTGCCGCTGCGGGCGTTATCCACACCGCCGGCGGGCGCCGAAGCGCAAGTTGAGCACTGGCTGGAAGCGGCGGTGCACTGAGGTGTCACGCGCTCGCTCTGCAGAAGAATGAACGCGAATCGCCCTGTGATGTAGCTGCGAAGGAGATCTCCGATGGCACTGGGCAGGATCTTGGTTGTCGACGATGAGGAATCGATGTGCCAGTACCTCTCGATCCTTCTGAGCAAGGAAGGATACGAGGTGGCGACAGCGAACTCCGGAGCGGCCGCCCTGCGGCTGCTCGAGAGTGCGCCGTGCGACGTGGTTATGACCGATATCCAGATGCCGGGCATGGACGGCATCCAGTTGTTGAAAGGAGTTCGCGCGGTCGATTCGCAGACGCCGGTGATCATCATGACGGCGTATGCCAGCGAACAGACCGCCATCGACGCGGTGAACCTGGGCGCGTTTAGCTACCTGCAGAAGCACTGCAAGAACGACGAGATCAAAATCGTCGTGCGCAATGCGTTGCAGCTGCGGCGGGCGGAATCGGAGAACCGGCAGCTCAAGCGCGAGCTGAAGAAGAACAAGAGCAAACAGCAGATCATCGGCCAGAGCCCCCGCATGCGGTCGGTGTTCAAGATGATCGACAAGATCGCGGCCACGCCGGCGACGGTCATGATCAACGGCGATTCGGGCACCGGCAAAGAACTGGTGGCCCGGGCGATCCACGACCGCAGCCACCGCGCCGGCGGGCCGTTCGTTGCGATCAACTGCGGCGCGATCCCGGAGACGCTGCTGGAGAGCCAGTTGTTCGGCCACGTGCGCGGCGCGTTCACCGGCGCCGATCGCGACCATGACGGGTTCTGCCAGCAGGCCAACGGCGGCACGATCTTCCTCGACGAGATCGGCGAGATGCCCCAGAGCACCCAGGTCAAGCTGCTGCGCATGCTGCAGGAGCGCGAGGTGATCCCGGTCGGCAGCGCGCAGCCGGTCAAGGTCGATCTGCGGGTCATCGCCGCCACGAATCGCGACCTGGAGCAGGAGGTGGCCGCCGGCCGCTTCCGCACCGATCTGTTCTTCCGCTTGAACGTGATTCCGTTGAATCTGCCCGCGTTGCGCGAACGCATCGAGGACATCCCGCTCTTGGTCGATCATTTTCTGCGGCGTTTCTGTCCCGACGAGTACCAGGGCGGCCTCAGCAGCATGTTGGACGAGGATGCGCTCCAGTGCCTGCAATCGTGTGACTGGCCCGGCAACGTGCGTGAACTCGAGAATGTCATCGAGCGTGCCTGTATCATGCGGGACGGGCCGCGGATCACGTTGCGCGACCTGCCGGCGGGCCTGCACGGCCACGAGGGAGCGCCGCTCACACCCAACACGCTGGTTGGCGGCATGGTCTCGCTCGAGAGCATCGAGCAGGCGCATATCCTGCAAGTGCTCGAGGCGGTAGGCTGGCACAAGAAACGGGCCGCCGAGATCCTGCAAATCAACCCCTCGACCCTCTACCGCAAGCTGTTGCGCTACGGTGTCGGTCAAGAGGAGATGGAGCGAGACGGCGACGGCGATCCCGACCTGGCCGCAGCCGAGCGCGTGATCGACGCCGTGCGGTCGTTGCAAGAGCCCGCGGCGTCGCCGGCGGTTGGGCCTGGCACCGGCGGTTCGGCGCCGGACCCGGCGCTGGAAGCGCTCGACGTCCCGGAGGCTCTCGACGAACCGGTGGTCGTTGAATAATGCCGCGTGCGGCAAGGAACACCGAGGCAACCTGCCCGTTTCTGGGTGGCAGCTTCTTCCCGGGGCGGGCGACCGCGCTCGTAACCGGGCCACTGGTAACGTATTAGAACTTAGGTGGCTGCATGCGTTTTTTGGCACGGCCATTGCTTGATGACAGATGCCATCGGCAGGCTTAACGGGCCCGGACGGCCCAACCCCGTGGTCGAAGCGACCGGAACAAGGAGGACCCCAGTGAACAAGCAGGGCTTTACGCTGATTGAGCTCATGATCGTGGTTGTGATCATCGGCATCCTGGCTGCGATCGCCATTCCGAACTTCATCGCGATGCAGGATCGGGCCAAGGAGGCCCAGGTCAAGTCGATCGCGCACACCGTGCAGTTGGCGGCCGAAGACCACGCCGTGCGCAACAACGGTGAGTACGCGGCGGCCATCGCCGACGTCATCGCGCGTTTGCCCGGCGGCGCTGCGATCGACAACCCGTTCGGCGGTGGCGCGGTTGCGTCGCCGGTTCTCGGCGCGGGCACCTTCCCCGGCCAGGTCGGCTACGCTCCGCTGCCCGCGGTCGGCGGCATGATCCCCGGTTACACCATCCAGGGCTGGGGCAAGGACGTCAACGCCGGCCCGGCGGGTGCCAACGGTCTGATCATCACCCTGACCAGCGGCAGCTAACCAGCGACTCGTACGTCGGTCAGCGGGCGGGCCCCTTCGGGGGCCCGCCTTTTGCGTTGCCGGCGCCGTGACCGGCCTGCCTTGCCGCCAGCGGCGTGGCGGTCGATCAGTCCTCCCAACTGGCATCCCCTTTGCACAATGCGCCCGCAGTACCGACAATGGTGCCGCGCGGCTGCGGCAAAACGGTTCCGGCGGGATTTCCGGCTGATTGCGTGACCATGGTGCAGAACGAGCTGACCAGAAATGAGCCAACGGCGCCGGCCCTGCTGATTCGCGGCCTGTCCAAGAGCTATCGCCAGGGCTTCTGGGGCAAACGCGGCAGGCCCGCGGTTTGCGATCTCGAGCTGACGGTCGGGCGCGGCGAGGTCGTCGCCCTCTTGGGGCACAACGGCGCCGGCAAGACCACCACGCTGAAAGCGGTCCTGGGTCTGGTGCGTCCGGACGGCGGCCAGATCGAAATCTGCGGCTTGGACGCGAGCCGGCCGGCGGCCCGTGCGTGCGTTGGGTACCTGCCGGAGTCCCCGCAGTTCCACCAAAACCTCACCGCCACCGAACTTCTGGATTACTACGGCAGACTATTGGGACTTGACCGGACGCGCCGCCGGGAGCGCATCGCCGACTGCCTGCAGATGGTCGGCATGGACGACGCGCGCAACCGGCGCCTGAGCGAATGTTCCAAGGGGATGCGCCAACGCGTCGGCCTGGCGCAGGCTCTGCTCGGCGAACCCGATCTGTTGATCCTGGACGAGCCGCAATCGGGGCTCGATCCGCTGGGTCGCCGCGAGGTCAAGGAGATCCTGCTCGCGCAGCGAGCGCGCGGCGTTGCGGTCTTGTTTTCGTCGCACATCGTGCCGGACGTGGAGGCGGTGGCCGACCGCGTCGCCGTCCTCGAGCGCGGTCGCCTCGCCGAGATCAAGGATCTGCAGCGGCGAGGACCGGCGCGGGGGTTCAAGGCGTGGATCGCCGCGCCGCCGGCTCGGCTGGCGACAACGTGGCTGGCCGCCCACGACCTGCGGGTAGCAATCCGCGCGGACGGCCGCTGGCTCGTCGAAACCGCCGCTGCCGGCGCCCTCGGCCGTTTTTTGTCGGCCTGCGACAGCCATAAAATCGCCGTATACGACGTGCAGGCGGCTGGAACGGGGCTCGAGGATGACCTCACGGACGGCCGCGAGGCGGTCGCACGTGAAACGGCGGTGGCGCCATGTTGAATCGCGTGCTGGCCGTAGCCCATGGCACGTTCCGCGAAACGGTGCGCGATCGGCTTTTCTATCTGGTCGGTCTGTTCGGTCTGATTCTCGTGGCCGCCACGTCCGTGCTGGCGCCGCTGACCGTCGGTGCGCAGGCGAAAATAGTCGCCGACGTGGGTTTGGCCGCAATGGCCTTACTCGGTTTGCTGGTCGTCTTGCTGGTCGGCGCCAGCATGGTGCGGCGGGAGATGGAGCACCGGACCCTCAACACCATCCTGACCAAACCGGTCGGCCGCGGCGAGTACCTGCTTGGCAAGTTCTGCGGTCTGGCGCTGACACTGGCGTGCATGGTGGCGCTGATGGGCGCGCTCTATGTCGTTGCCGTCGCGCTGTCGCCGGGCGATCTGGCGTGGTCCCATCTCGGCGCGGTATATCTGACGTTCCTTGAGCTGCTCGTCCTCAATGCGATCGCGATCTTGTTCTCGACGGTGGCCGGGCCGGCGCTGGCGGCGGTGCTGGCCGCGGCGATGTTCGCGATCGGCCATCTGTCGCGTTCGTTGCACGCGTTCGCCGCCATGACCGGCGGTCCGGCGCAGCACCTGGCGCGCCTGGCTTACCGGGTGCTGCCGGACTTGGAGGTCTTCAACGTGCGCGCGGAGGTCGTGCACGGCGATCCAGTTGCAGCGGGGCATCTTGCGCTGGCGACCATCTATGCTGTCGGGTGGGCATCGGTCGCACTCCT
>JAQULN010000144.1 GCA_028718575.1 Candidatus Krumholzibacteriia bacterium
GTGTCGGCAGGAACGCCGTAGGCGATTCGGGTCTCGGGATTGAATGGATTCGGATAGTTCGGACCTAGCACCGGCTGCCGCGGCGGGACATCCTGGCCGCGGTCGGTCTGATCCGGCTCCAGGTAGACCGGGTCGGACCACTCGCTCGGCGGCGAGGATCGGCCCAGACTGTCGTAGCCGACCACGCGAATACGCTGGACCACGCCGCGCTCGGCGGCCAGGACGTACGTGGTCGCGTGCTCGACTGTGGCGAGCAACTGAGGCATATCTCCGCCGCGTTGCAGGTAGACTTCGTAGCGCACCGCCAGAGCCAACGGCTGGCCGTCGCCGTCGGTCGGCGGACACGGTGTCCAGCCGAACGTAATGGGAACGTCGTCGGTCTGGGCGACGGCGGCCGGCGCCCCAGCCAGCAGCAAGGCTGCCAGCACCGGGAACACTCCGCGGAAGCACTTGCATTGCACGTCCGTCTTACCTCAACTGCTGAAAGACCGCCCGCCATCGGGTACTCGAATGCCTCAACCGGGCGATTGCAAGGCGGGGGCCAGCAGTCAGCTCTGCCGCCTGCCTGTCCAAGGTTCATTTCTAGCAAGCAACTCCGATTGCGGTCTATAATTATCTAATATTCGCTGAGATCGGGTCTCGTTCTTCAACGGGCAGTCAGCAAATGTTGCCGTCAGACGAGCTTGCGCATTGCACGATCCGGCGGGAAACCCTTGGTTACGATGCGGAATCACAGACCGCCGCCGAGGGGTGGACCATCGGCGTCGTCGGCTCCGTCGGCGTCGTCGGCTCCGCCGGCTTCCTCGGCTTCCGCCGCCGCCGCAAGGCTGCGCCGGTTGATCACGATCTTGCGGACGGCGCCAATGCTGAACAGTAGGGCCATCAACACGAAGAGCGTCGGCCAGCGAAACACGAGCAGGATCCAGCCGAAACGCAGCCGCATCGCACCGTCGAATGCGCTGGCGAACTGCTCGGGAGTCTGTCCCGTCGCACTGGCGAACCCGCCGGCAAACTCGCCATAGCGACGCGCCGCCGCCACCACCCTGGACACGGCGCCCGGACCGTGTTCGCGCTCGAGCCAGTTGACCGCCAGCAGGCTGGTCCGGTACGCGCGCTGCGCCGCCGCCTCGCCGCGCGGAAAAGGGCCGGCCAGGCTGGCCAAGGTCGGCGGGCTGCCGCTGAGCACGACACTCAGCGTGTCGACGAATCGCCATTCGCCTGCCGCGCGCATCGCGACGCCTTCATGCAGCCAGGTGGGCAGACGGACCTCTCCCGCCGCCTGGAAAAGCAGTGCGTGGGCCATCTCGTGCATGAAGACGACCTCGGCGCCGGGTCCCCGCACGGGCAACCGCTCGTAGTCCAGTGCGATCACGCGCCCAGGCGGCAGGGCCACGCCAACGCCCCAATCGGGCAGGCGGTCAGCGAAGTAGCGCTCGAAACGTTCGCTGGTCAGCACAAGGCAGAGGACCGTGTCGGCGACCGCTCCCACCGGCAGGATATCCGCGGCCAACGCCGCACCGTGCTTCGACCAGATGCGTTCGCAAAGCCTGGCTGCGGCGAGCCCTGCCTCGCCTTCGACCTGGAAAACGACGGGCGGCGACGAAGCGGCCGCGGCCGTTGCGACCGCGATGCTCGCCGACAGGACCAAGCCTGACACAAAAGCCGCCAGGCGGCAGCGGGGTGTCATCACCGTCGCCTCCAGTTGACAGAACATCCCGGTCGCGTCGATCTTGGCTTACCGCGGGCATCCGCGCAAGCGGCGGCCCTGCCCACGAACCGAGGAAACGATCGTGGACGAGTCCCGGCAACGCGATCTGGTCGACCTGCGGCGGCGCCTCCAACCCGACGCCGCCGTCGCCGTGTTGACCGGCGCCGGCATCTCGGCCGCGAGCGGGATTCCCACGTTCCGCGGCAAGGACGACAGTCTCTGGGCGCGTTACCGCCCCCAAGACCTCGCCACTTGCCAAGCCTTCGCGCGCGACCCCGAACTGGTCTGGCGTTGGTACGACTGGCGGCGCGGCCTGATCGCCGGCAGCAGGCCGAACGCGGCCCACGCCGCGTTGACCGCCCTGGCCGCGCGCACCCGTCTCAGCCTGATCACCCAGAACGTGGACGGCTACCACCAACAAGCCGGCAGTCGAGACGTCATCGAATACCACGGCAGCATCTGGGTCGTGCGCTGCACGCGCTGCCGCTTCCAGGCGGAAGACCGCCGCGTCCCGTTGCCGATACCCCCGCGCTGCCCCGATTGCGACGCCCTGCTGCGTCCCGGCGTGGTCTGGTTCGGCGAGGGTATTCCGCCTGAAGCCCATCGCGCCGCGGCCGCCGCGGCGGCGGACTGCAACGTCATGCTCGTGATCGGCACGGCGGGCGCGGTCTATCCCGCCGCCGGTCTGGTGGACACGGCCCGCGCTCACGGCGCCTTCGTCGCGGAGTTCAACGTCGAATCGAGCGCGGTCACCGGCCGTGCGGACCTCTTCATCTCTGGCAGCGCGGCCGAGACGGTGCCATTGTTGCTGGATTCCTGAAGGACCGGAGCCAGCATAGCGGCAACGCGCACCGCGACGGCGCGGGCGCCGGAAGGACCTCGCAATGCTCATCGACCTGCACAGCCACAGCGATCAGTCGGACGGCTCGCTTACCCCCGAGGCGCTGGTGGATCACGCTGTGACCGCCGGCGTCAGGATCCTGGCCTTGACGGACCACGACACGACCGCCGGTCATCGCCGGTTCCGCGCCCGCGCCGAGACGACCGGACTGACTCCGATCTGCGGCGTCGAAGTCTCCTGCACCTGGGAGCACGGCAACTGCCATCTACTGGGGCTAGGCGTGCGCGACGACTTCGAGCCGCTCGAGGACGCCCTGCGGGAGATCCGCGGCGGCCGCAACAGGCGCAACGAGAAGATCATCGCCAAGTTGAACGCGCTCGGCTATCCGGTGACTTTGGCCGAGGTCGAGGCCATCGCCGGCGGCGAGGTCGTGGCGCGGCCCCACGTGGCGCGCGTGCTCGAAGCCCGCGGCCTGGTAGCGAACTACCAGGAGGCGTTCACCAAGCTCTTGGCCAAGGGCGGGCCCGCCTACGCGGACCGTTTCCGGCTGGAGCCCGAGGCCGCGGTGGCCCTGGTCACCGCGGCCGGCGGCAAGGCGGTGCTGGCCCATCCCTCGCAGCTCAAGCTCGACGACGCGGGAGTTCGCGCCTTGGCGGCTCGCCTGCAACCTCACGGACTATGGGGGCTGGAGGTCTACTACACCGGGGTCACTGGGGACAAAATCGCGTCCTATGGCAAGATTGCCGCCGATCTCGGATTGCGGGTCTGCATGGGCAGCGATTTCCACGGTACGGCCAAGCCGCATGTCAAGATCGGTCACTACAGCCCCGACAAGCCGTTGCCGGGACCCTGCCCGCCGGAATTGCTGCCTTGATCGCGGGCGTCGCCCGGCGCCCTATTCCACGGTGATGGGCACCTCCAACACTAGGCGGCCGCCGGCATCGCCGGGACGCTTGTCGGCGAGATCGCGGTCGTGGAAGCGGACGGCCCCGAAATAGCCCAGGCCTTCGGGAGCCGCGGGCCAGACCTCGCCAAAACTCAACTTCAGCGTTGCCGGCACCCCGCAGTAGAGCTGCAGCGGCCCTTGGCCCGGCCCCTGGACCTTCCCCGCCACCGGCTCGGCGAAGTGATAGCGCTCCTCGAGCTGTAGGCTCCACTCCTTCATGTCGGCGGCGACGGCGAACGCGCCGACAACCTGCAAGGTGAAGCTGGCCTCGTCGCTGCCGGCCGCAAGGTCGGCCGAGACCGTGACCTCGGTTCCATCGAAGCCGGTCTGGTCCAGGGCGACCCCGCCGGCGTCCAGAATGTTGACCGCGCAGTCGGTGAAAAGGTTAGCCGTCGCCTTGTCCAACTCCAGCCTGAAGACGGCTCGCGGCGTAGTGCGATTCAAGGTGAATGCATACGTCCAGGTGTCGGCTTCCTCGAGGTTGATCGACCGCTGCTTCCGCCAACCGTCGACCTGGGCGGCCGCCTCGCCGCGGAACACGCCGGGATAGCTGCGAATGACCGTCAATTCGGCGGTGGCGTCCTTGCCCGCCGCGGGCCGCTTGAGGGTCGCGATCTGTGCCGGTTCGGCTTCGTAGGCGTCGCAACTGGCGGTTACGCGGTAGGCGGTGTTCTGCGTGGCCGTGATGGCGCTGACCACCATGATCTCCCAGGTGCCTGGATACAGTTCCGGCCGCAAGATCGTCTGGTCGGCGATCGTCTCGGCGGTGCGGCTGGCCGACGGCGTGCGGCCGCGCTCGCGGCCTTCCGGATCGTTGATGCGAACGTGGGCCAACGCGCCTCGGCCTGCCCCGGTGTCCTCGCTCACCTCCAGGCGTACGCGCAAGGCGCTCGCGCCCGCGGGAACGTCCACGAAATACCGGTGGACCCAACTCGCGGGCAGGTCGCGAGCCGACCAGGTCGCCGTGTAGCCGTTCTCCACGCCGAGCGGTGTTCCCACGACCACGGTGTTCCAGACGTACCATTCGCGTGCGGCCAGGCCGCCGAGGTCGCCGCCGGCAAGGCTGGCGACCACGCGCGCGGCGTAGTGTCCCGGCGCGGTCAACTTGCGGCCGTCGTATTGCAGGGTCAGGGTCAGCGGGTGCGCGCCGCGCAGATAGTCCTTGCCCGTGACCACCTCGAGCCAATCGGTCTCGCTGCGGAAACTGAACGCGCGCAGAAAATTGTTGCGCGCATCCGCGTCCAGGTCGGGATGGAAGATCGGCTTGACGGTCACCTGGACGCGCTCAGGCTTGACCGGGGCGCCGCCGGGCACGCGCCAGTAGGCAGCGCTGGCAAGCCGGTCGCTCGCCAAGGGGCAGGTCGTTTCCACGCGGTACCACAGCACCTGGTGCGCCGACTTGCTGCGCGCCAGCTCGCGCAAGACCGGCCAGCTCGCGGCGATGTTCACCAGACCGCCGCCCTGGTCGTTCAGGCTGAGGCCGTCGACGCGGGTGGCGCCGGCGATCAAGGCGCGTTTGACCATGCCCCAGTGCGTGGTCAGCCCCTCGTCGCGCGCCGCGCTCAAGAGCAACGCCACCGCGCCGGCCGCCTGCGGACTGGCCATGCTGGTGCCGTTGAAGCGGCCGGAGCCGTCGAGATGTCCGGGCACGGTCGAGAGCGCCGACCCCGGCGCGATGACATCCGGCTTGGGCGTCTCGCCGCCGCGGCTCGAGAAGGCGAACAGCGTCGCGCGCGGCAGGTTCGCGTCGTAGAGGTCCTGCGCCGTGGCCGGCGACAGATAGGCGCCCACGGCGATCACGCTTTCGCTGGTGGCGGGCAGCCCGACCGTGCTGAGGCCGGGCCCCTCGTTGCCCGCGCTCGTGCAGACGTAAAAGTCGGGACGCTCGGCCAGCAGCTCGTCGAGCCAGCCGCCCATGGCGTCCTTGCCCTCGTCGACCGACGCGACCCCGAAGCTCATGTTGACCACGACCGGCAGGCCCCAGCGCTTGCCGAAGTCCGCCGCGAATTCGAAAGCCTTCTGCATCGAGGCGGTGCGCGTCGCGCCGCCGGCGAGCCGGTTGTCCCCCAGCTTGCAGCTGATCAGAAAGGCGCCGGGCGCCGCTCCGTCCAGACCCGCCTGGCCGTAGACGTCATGGCCGGCGGCAATGCCGGCGCAGTGGGTACCGTGGCTGCCGTCGTCGAAGTGGAATTCGACCACCGGCTCGGTCGGCTTGCCGAGAAAATCGGTCTCCTGGCGGACGTTGACCGACCAGGACATGAGTTTGCGACTCTCGGGCGCGCTGTCGTTGCGCAGCGCGAAGAGGTCGTGATTGACGTGATAGTCGCGCAACAGGACTTCGTCGCCGAGATCGCCGTCGCTGTTGGTGTCGACCGCGACCAGCCAGACCCGCGGCGTCGTGCGCGCCTCGGCCACCGCTTCGGCCGCCGTCCGGTTCAACGCTTGCAACTGCTCGTAGCCCTTGCCCACGCCGATCGCGGCTTCTACGGCCGCGTGATCGGCTTGCCAAACCAAGAAGCCGAAAACGTCGTTCTTGTCGCCGTCGTCGTTCAAATCATGCACACCCGGACTGTTCTTGAACTCGCTCTCGCGGATGGCGCCGATAAAAACCTTGTCAGCCGCCGCCGGCAGCACGGCGAGCGACCCGGCGCCGCGCAACTGCAGGCCGTCTGCGGCCCGCCAGACGCCGGCGTCGCCATCCCAGGTCGCCGGTTCCGTGGACCAGTCGCCCTGGGTCGAGAAATCCCGCGCGTCCAACACCTTGACCAGACCGGCGGGCGTGGTCTGCAAACCGGGCGCGTAGAGGTCGATGCCGGTGTCCAGGATGGCGATCACCACGCCGCGGCCGTCCCACTGGGGATGGGCCTCTCGCCAGGCGACCGCGCCAATGTCGGCGGCGGGCAGGAAATTCCACGCCGTCTGGGCCGCACCGGCGCCCGCGGTCAGGACTACGGCGCAGGCGAACAGAACGGCGGACATCGTCGCGCGGCACGGACGGAATACAAACATGGCGAACCTCCACGAGGGGCCAGACGGGCGTGGATCGGGAACGAACCCCGCAATCATAGACGCCCGCGAGGCTCCTATCAAGCGGTCGGGCAACGATCTGGCCTTCAGCGCGGGCTGCGTCTCGGCGGCGCGGGGTTGACGCGGCGCGCGAACGAACACACCCTATCGGGGCCGACGGCCGGCGATCCGGCAGCGGCCGTCACGCTTTTTGTTTTTCTCACAGGAAGGAACAGACAGTCCATGCACAACATCGAGAAGAAAGGCCGCCTGACTCAGATCATCCACGCCGGCAACCGGATCGACCCCGCCACCGGCGCCGTTTCGATTCCCATCTACCAGAGCAGCACGTTTGCGTTCAAGAACGCCGACCACGGCGCGGCGTCGTTCCGCGGCGACCCCGAGGGAGGCTATATCTACACGCGTCTGGGCAACCCGACGATCGAAGCCCTCGAAGCCAGCGTGTCGACCCTCGAGGGCGGCTGTGGCGGTCTGGCCTGCGCCACGGGTATGGCGGCCGTGAACCTGGTCTACTATGCGCTGTTGTCGCAGGGCGACCACGCGGTCTGCACCGAGTCGCTGTACGGCCCCAGCCGCATGGTGCTCGAAACCGAGTACCCGCGCTTCGGGATCACCGCCAGTTTCGTCGATTCGTCCGACCCGGCCAACGTGGAAGGGGCCATGCGCCCCGAAACGAAACTGGTCTACCTCGAAACGCCCGCCAACCCCACGCTCAAGCTGGCCGACATCGCCGCGA
>JAQULN010000145.1 GCA_028718575.1 Candidatus Krumholzibacteriia bacterium
CCTCGCCGGTACTGTCGCGCTCGGCGTAGCGTTCAGCCGCCGCGCCAGCCGCGACGCGACGAGCTACTTCCTGGCCGGCCGCTCGTTGCCCTGGTGGATCCTGGGGACCAGCATGGTGGCGACGACCTTCGCCGCCGACACTCCCCTGGCGGTCACGGGCTTCGTGCGCGATCACGGCATCTGGTTCAATTGGTTCGGCTGGCACTACGTGCTGGGCCAGACGCTGGCGGTCTTTCTGTTCAGCCGTTTCTGGCGCCGCGCGGAGGTCGTGACCGACAACGAACTGATCGAACTGCGCTACGCCGGCAAGCCCGCGGCTGTGCTGCGGGCGTTCAAGGCTTTCTACTTCGCCATCCTCTACAACTTCATCGTGCTGGGCTGGGTCTTGAAGGGCATGGCGACGGTCGCGGAGATGGTCCTGGGCATCGACCCCACGGTGGCGGTGCTGGCCGGCGCGGGCTTCGCGTTGCTGTACGCGCTGATGGCGGGATTCTGGGGCGTGGTCGTCACGGACGTTCTGCAGTTCGCGCTGGCAATGGCCGGATCGATTATCCTGGCCGTGGCCGCCGTCGCGCGTTGCGGCGGGATCGCGGCGCTGAAGGCCCGCCTGGCAGCGTCCCCGCTGGTGACCGCGGACACGTTGGCGTTCGTACCCGGCGGCGGTCTCGGCCTCGAGGACAACTTCTTTCGCTTCCTGGTCTTCATCACGGTGATGTGGTGGGCCGCCCATAACGCCGACGGCGGCGGCTACCTGATCCAGCGCATGGCCGCAGCCCGCAACGAACGGCACGCCCGCGCCGCGACGCTCTGGTACGTGATTGCGGTCAACGCGGTTCGTTACTGGCCGTGGATCCTGGCGGCCCTCGCCTCGCTGGTGCTGTTGCCCTCTCTGGCGGAAGGCCAGAGTTCCGAGGCCGCCTATCCGCTGCTGATGCGCGAACTGCTGGGACCGGGGTTGCTGGGGCTCATGCTCGTGAGCTTCTTCGCGGCCTTCATGTCCACGGTCGATACCCATTTGAACTGGGGAGCGAGCTATCTGATCAACGACGTCTACCTGCGCTTTCTGCGGCCGCAGGCCACAGCGCGCGAGACGGTCGTCGCGGCCAAGTTCTGCGTGGGCGGCATGATGGTCCTGGCGGCGGTGGTCGCTTTCTACTTGACCAATATCGGCACGGCCTGGCTCTTCGTCTGGGCGATGGGGGCGGGCATCGGGCCGGTCTTGATCCTGCGCTGGTTCTGGTGGCGGATCAACGCCTGGAGCGAGATCGCGGCGCTCAGTTCGAGTGTTCTGATCGCGCTGGCCTTCGAGGTCGGTAGTGCCGTGCAGGCCGGTGCCGCGTATCGCTTGTTCGCCACGCCGCTCATCATCGGCGACCTGGCGCTGGGGACGCATCACAAGGCTCTGATCCTGGTGCCGGCGAGCCTGCTCGTTTGGCTGGCGGCGACTCTGGCGACGAGCCCGGTGCCGGCGCCGCGGTTGGCGCAGTTCTTCCGCCGCGTGCGCCCCGGCGGCGCCTGGCGGCCCGTGGCGCGCCTCTGTCCCGACGTCGTGGCCGACGGATTGAGTCGGCACACGGTCTTGGCCTGGCTGGGCGGTGTGGCACTGGTCTACGGGTTGCTCTTCGGCTTGGGCAAGCTACTGCTCGGCGATCTCGCCGCGGCGGCCTTGCTCTTCGGCCTGGCGCTGGTGGGGTTGGTGCCGGTGGTGCGCGAACTACGCCGCTAGCTCTCGGCCGAGTTGGCCTTGGCGGCGTTGACCGCCGGCAGCTGGAAGCGGAACGCCGCGCCACGGCCCGGCTCGCTGGCGACGGTCAGTCGGCTGCCGTGCTCCTCGACGATCTTGGCGGCAATCGCCAGCCCCAGACCGCTGCTCTGGCCTTTGCGGCTGCGGCTGCGGTCGCCGGTGAAAAAGCGCTCGAAAATATGCGGCAGGTCCTGGGAATCGATGCCGGGGCCATCATCGCAAACGGCGACCTCCACTGTGCGGTCCGGCAGCGTCGCGAGGCTGACCACGACCTCGCCGCCGTCACGGCCGAATTTGATGCCGTTCTCCATCAGATTCTGTACGACCTGCGCGATCTGCAGCGGATCGGCGTTGACCAGGGGCAGCTCGGCCGGGTAGCGGCATTCCAGGCGGATGCCGCGGGCGGCGGCGGAGACCTCGCAGCGGGTCAGGACTCCCTCGATCAGTTCCGGCAACAGAAACTCCTCGAACTGGAAGCGGGCCTGGCCGGCATCCAGCCGCGAGATCTGCAGCAGGTGATCGACCAGACGATCCAGATGCGACAGGTTGTCGTCGATGATCCCCAGATAGCGCTGGAACTCGGATCGGTCCATCTGCTCGGCGCGCAAGCCGAGGGTTTCGACATAGCCGCGCAGGCTGGCCATCGGCGTGCGCAGATCGTGCGAGATGTTGGCGATGAGCTGGCGCTGGAACTGCTCCTTGTTGCGCAGCTCGGTGATCAGCGATTCCAGCCTGGTCGCCATGCTGTTGAACGCGCGGCCGAGGTGGCCGAGATCATCGGCGCTCTTGTCCTGGACGCGGTGATCGAGCCGGCCCGCCGCGAGCGCAGCCGCCGCCGTGTTGAGAGTCTGGATGCGGCGGGTCAACCAGGCCAGCACGATCCAGCCCACCAGGAAGCTGCCCGCCAGACCGACCAGGATCGCCTGCAGCCAGAGCTGGCGCGGGTTCAACGTCACGTCCTCGAGCGCGAAGATCAACGGGCGCCAGGATCCGGCGAGGTAGGCAATCGGCGCGCCGTCCGGGCCGGCGACCGCCGCCACATGGAAGATGCGGTTGACGTACGCTTCGATGTTGGTCGGATCCGGATAGATCTTGTCGAACGCCCAGCCCGGCTCCGCCATGCCGGCCAGCAGTTCTGGATCGACCTCGCCGACCGCCGCCGGCAGACTGTCCGGCGCGCACGCCGCGATCACTTTGCCGCTCGTCGCGTCGAAGAACACGATCTCGGCGGCGAAGACGGCGATCGCCGCGCCGTATTCTTGCGCCAGATCCTGCAACCGGTCCGGCGCCAAACTCGCGGCCAGAGCGGCGACGCTGTCGATTTCGACCGCGGCGAGTTCGCTGTACCAGTCGGCTTCGGCAGGATCCTGCTGCGGCGGCCGGAAAACCGTGCGCTCCATCCAGAGGTAGTAAACGGCGCCCACCAACACGACCAGACCCAGAAACAGAGCCGGGACTCGTACATGGAGCTTGGTGAGCCAACGCGATCGTAGCATGGCGCGATTCCTCAGATGTAATCCTCGGTGAAGCGATATCCGATGCCCCAGACCGTCAAGATCAGCCGCGGGCGATTCGGATTCTCTTCAATCTTGTTCCGCAAACGGTTGATATGGCTATTGACCGTGTGTTCGTAAATATCCGAGTCCTGGTCCCAGACCAGGTCGAGCAACTGGCGGCGGCTGAAGGTTCGGCCGGGGCGGGCCGCCAGGGTGTGCAAGAGGTCATATTCCTTGACCGTCAATTGGACCGGTTCGCCGCGGACCTCGACCTTGCGCTTGCTGTGGTCGATCTTCAAAGGGCCCAGATCGAGGATCTGATCGCCGGCGGCGATGCGCGCCAGTTCTTCCGCGCGCTCGATCCGCCGCCGCAGCACCTTGATGCGGGCCACCAGCTCGCGCACCGAGAACGGCTTGGTCATGTAGTCGTCGCATCCGAGCTCGAGACCCAACACCTTGTCCGCTTCCTCGCTGCGAGCGGTCAGCATCAAGACCGGCGTGCGGCTGTCCTGGGCGCGGATCTCGCGCAGGACTTCCAGACCCGAGAGCGACGGCAGCATCCAATCGAGAATCACCAGCGAGAAGGGCCCGTCTTGAAAGGCGCGTAGGCCGGTTTCTCCGTCCGCGGCTGCGACGACCTGATAGCCCTCGCTCTGCAGATGCATCGCCAGCAAATCGATCAGTTCCTGGTCGTCTTCGATCAGCAGCAATCGTTTGCTGTGATTCGCGAACTCGTTCATGGTCGACGCTCCGCGGTACGAAAAGTCCTCCGTGACACTCTCTACTAAACGCAAGTTTATCACGTGGCTACAGCGAACACCAAGCGTTGTATTGTGGCGAAACCGTGATGAATCGGCGCGGCGCCGCCGCGCGCGCCGCACCGAACACTGATATCGAAAAAAGAATCGAAACGAGACGATCTCGTGAGAAATTGTTGGCAAAATAACAGCACCAGGCGGGTTCCCCCCAGGACTAACCTGCGGTCGTCTCGCTCCGTGGCTCAAGCCGCGCGACTGATGGAACATGCCGCGCCTTTCCTGACGACCTCGCGGCGGCACCTGGCAGCCGGACGCACCGCAGGTTGAATAGACGCCCGGATCGCGGTCCTCTGCGGTGCGGGCGTCGTCCGTTCTTGGCGGCCATGATTTCTTGACCGCGAAATCGCCATCGCATAACAATGGCCGTCCGCGAGTATTGTGCCGCCCGCGACGGCCGGCACCGCGCCGGTCGCTTCGCCGGCTTGCCAGCTTGCAACCAGTACGGACCCGTCCCACGAACCGGGTCATGAAACGAGAGGATGCTGCGATGGCGAACCCGGCTGAGATTCGCGAACTCCCGGCAATCGGCGAGCCGCTGTTGTTGGTTGAAGGGCTGTCCAAACGCTACGGCGAGACCCTGGCCGTCAACGACGTCAGCTTGCGGATCCCGCGCGGCAGCATCTACGGCTTCCTCGGACCCAACGGCGCCGGCAAGACGACGACCATCCGCTGCCTGATGGACATCATCCTGCCCGATCGGGGGACCATGCTCCTGGCCGGCGTTGCGCTCGACCGCCGGCGGCGCGACCGCATTGGTTACCTGCCGGAGGAACGCGGCCTCTACCGCAAGATGACCTGCCAGGATCAGCTCGCGTACCTGGCCCAGCTCAAAGGCGTACCGCGGCGGGAATCCCAGCAGCGGGCCTGGCGATGGCTCGAGCGGCTAGAACTCGGCTCGTACGCCAAGAGCAAGGTCGACAACCTGTCGAAGGGCATGCAGCAGAAACTGCAGTTCGCGGCGACCTTCATCTTCGAACCTGACCTAGTGATCCTCGATGAAGTGTTCAGCGGCCTGGATCCGCTGAACATCGAACTGATGCGGGATCTGATCCTCGAGCAGAAACAGAAGGGCACCACGATCCTGTTCTCGACCCACATGCTGGCCGAGGCCGAACGGCTCTGCGATGCGGTCTGCCTGATCGAAGGCGGAATAAAGATCCTCGACGGATCGCTGGCGGAGGTCCGCGCCGCTTTTCCGTTCCAGATGGTGCGCGCCGTGTACCGCGACGGCCGCGAGCCGCCGGCTGATCTGCCCGGCGTGGTGGACCGCCGCCAGGACGACGGCACGTGGCGTTTCGAGCTGGCGCCCGGGATCGACGCGCAGAATATGCTGGCCCCGCTGGCCGCGGCCGGCCCGCTGTCGTTATTCGCGGCGAACCGGCCGACGCTCAGCGAGATCTTTTTGACAGCCGTGCGGCGCCAACGCGAAAGCCGCACCAGCGATCGGAGCGAACGATGAGCAAGGTGCTGACCGTGATCCGCAAGGAGTATCTCGAGCGAGTGCGCAGCAAAGCGTTCCTCGTCGGGACCCTGCTGGGGCCGCTGTTCATGGCGTTGCTCGTCATCGGTCCGACGGCGCTGGGCAACCTCACGCGCAGTCAGGAGCGGACCGTTGCCGTGCTCGATCTGTCTGGCGATGTCTTCGAGCCGCTGGTGGAAGTATTGCGCAAGAACGAAGACAACCACGTCAAGCTGCGCCGCTACGAGACCGGGCCGCAGGCCGCGGCCGGCGTCGAAGAACTCAAGGCGCGAGTGCTGGCGAAGGACGTCGATGCCGGCCTGGTGATCGGCGCCGACTTCTTCGCGCAGCCGCAGCTGACGTTCTATAACACAGCGGTCAGCGCCGTCGTCTTGCGCGACGAGACGTTGCGGCCTGCCCTCAACGAGGTGCTGCGCGAGGAGCGCTTCCAGCGGGCGGGCGTCCCTGCCGATCAACGCGAGTACATCCTGGCGCGCAGCGAGTGGACCACGTTGCAATTGTCGGCTGCGGCCGAGGCGGCGCAGAGCGCCGACGTCGGCATCATCGCCGCCATCACCATGGTCATGATCATCTACATCATGGTGCTGCTCTACGGTCAGCAGAACCTGACGGTCGTGATCGAAGAGAAGAGCAGCCGCATGGTCGAAGTGCTCTTGTCCAGCCTGCGGCCGGAGCAACTGCTCGTCGGCAAGGTGGTGGGGATCGGCCTGGCGGCGCTCACCCAGGTGGCGATCTGGACCCTGGCGGGTTTCTTGGTTTCGGTGCAGGGCGTGGCGGTTGCCGGCGCGGAGATCAGCTTGACCGTCTTCAGCCCCTGGCTCTGGCTGAACTTCCTGGTCTTCTTCGTGATGGGCTATTTCCTGTACGCCAGTCTCTATGCCGGCATCGGCGCCATGTGCAATTCCGTGCAGGACGCGCAGCAATTCAGCATGGTGCTGACGATGGGCATGGTCATCCCGATCCTGCTGATGATGGTCGTGATACGGGCGCCGGATCAACCGATGGCCACGATCCTGTCGCTGGTGCCGTTCTTTTCGCCGATCCTGATGTTCATGCGCGTGACCGTCAGCGATCCGCCCATTTGGCAGGTGGTGCTGAGCTGGCTCCTGTTGGCCTTGACGATCTGGTGGGCGAACAAGGCCGCGGGCAAGCTGTTCCGCGCCGGCATCTTGCTGTACGGCAGTTCGCCGACCTGGAAATCCCTTGCCCGGGCGCTGAGCAGGTAGCGCGGCGACGGGCTAGCCCGGATTATTCATGAAGGACCGGCTACGAACGGTCAAATGCTTGCCAGGACACGCGTTCTCGGATCGGCTCGGTCAACGTACCGCCTTGGGTACGCCTCCCTCGCCGATCCTTGCGAGCCCGCGTCCTGGCAAGCATTTTCCACTTTCTCGCGGCGGTCCTTCATGAATAATCCGGGCTAGCGGCCCACGATCTCGAGCCGATAGCGGTCGCCGCGCTGGATGCGGTCCAGCACGTCGAGGCCGGCGGTTACTTCGCCGAACACGGTGTATCGTCCATCGAGGTGCGGCTGCGGCGACAGGCAGACGAACCACTGGCTGCCGCCGGTGTCCTTGCCAGCGTGCGCCAGGCCGACCGTACCGCGCGCGAACGGACGGCGCGACCATTCGCTCGGCAGCGTCCAACCCGGACCGCCCCAGCCG
>JAQULN010000146.1 GCA_028718575.1 Candidatus Krumholzibacteriia bacterium
GGCGACGCGGACATCGCGCAGGAGATTGCCGCGTTGGCCGATACCAGCTCGCTCGGCACCGGTTTGACGATCAGCGACCGCTATCGCAGCACGCTCATCGACCTGGCCAGCAAGCGCCACAGTTTCGAGTTTCTGGTCGAGAACCAGGAACGCAGCGTCGCGGCCGTCGAATCCAAGATCGCGAGCGTGACTGGCGTGAGCCTCGACGAAGAAGCAGCCAGCATGGTGCGCTACCAGAACACCTACGCGGCTGCGGCGAAGATGATCGCGACCGTACAGACGGTTTTCGACAGCCTTATCAACATGATCTAGGCCCAAGGGAGCCGGGTATGGCGATCCGGATCAGCGACAACTACCTGAGCAAGATTCTGTTGGGCGACCTGAATCGCAGCCTCGGCAATCTGCTCAAGCTGCAGCGGCAAGCCGGCACCATGCGCCGCGTCAACGACTTCGCCGAAGATCCGCGCGCCGTCGGCGCCATCCAGCGCTACAACGCGTTGATCGCCAACAACGAACAGTACCTGCGCAATCTGTCCCGCAGCTCCATCATGATCGAGAGCGCCGATACGGCGCTGCAAGATATAAGCGGCTTGCTCGCCGAGGTGCGTGAGCTGGCGCTGCGCGAGTCCAGCGCGGTGGCGACGACTCAGTCGCGGCAAACTGCGGTCATTCAGGTGGACAACCTGGTCAACCGAATGCTGGACATCCTGAATACGACCGTCGAGGGCAACTACATCTTCGGGGGCACGCGAACGGATGTCCCGCCATTCGTGCGCAACGCCGGAACGATCATCTACCAGGGGAACCAGGGGCAGATCATCACGGCGGTCGGACCCGGCGCCGTCCAGGTGGTGAACATCACTGGCGATGTTTTCATGGGGTCGATGTCCGCCGCCTTGACCGGCAGCGTGGACCTTGCACCGCGACTGTCGGCTGGAACGTTTTTGACTGATCTGAATCTCGGCCAGGGCTGGGATCCCGGTGTCATCACCATTCGCGATGGCAACAACAACAGCTGGAACGTGAACTTGTCGGCCGCCGTCACGCTCGACGATGTCATGAACGCTATCAACACGACCACCGGCGGCGCGGTGACCGCCGGTCTGAATGCGTCGGGAACCGGCCTGCAGCTCAGCGGCACTGGCCCGTTGCAGATAAGCGAAGCCGGCGACGGCCAGACCGCGAGCAGCCTCGGGATCGCCGGTATTTCGGAAGCCGACGAGTTCAACGGCCGCGATATACGAGCGTGGCTGCAACCCGGCGTGGCGTTGACCGATATCGCTGCTTTGGACGGATCACTGCCGCTGGGCGCGATCGAAATCGAGGTGGACGGCGTCTTCACCACGGTCGATTTCTCAAGCGCGGCGACCTTGGGCGACCTGCAATCGATCCTGGCGACCGCCATGCCGGGTTTCCAGTTGCGTCTCGACGCCAGCGGCCTCTCGGTGGTCAGCAGTTCCACCGAAACCTTCTACATCCGCAACGCCGGGGCGCCGAATACGGCTAGCCTGCTCGGCATCGAAGGCACGGGAACGCCGGCGCGCATGTTCGGCGTTCTCGAAGACCTGCGTAACGCCCTCAACAGCGACGATCCGCAGGCCATCCGGGGTTCGCTGGTGGAAGTGGAAGCGCTCGAGCAGATGGCACAGTCCCTGCTGATCAAGATCGGCGGCCGCCAACAAGACTTCGAATGGATCGAAACGGTGTTGATGCAGCGCGATACCCAGTTGCGCTCCAAGCTGTCGCTGGAGCGCGACGCCGACGTCGCGAAGGTTTCGTCAGAACTGGCCGCGGCGGAAATGAGCTACCAGAGCAGCCTACTGGTGACCAGTCGGCTGTTTCAGGCCAACTTGATGATGTACTTGTAGACGGGGCGGCAGCCCGCAACGAGGAGACACTCATGCGTTCGTTCGAGTCCGTGCGTTTCGGCAGGCTGCAGTACGATCCGGCCGATGTGATCGAATTGCCGGACGGTCTGATCGGATTGCCCCAACTGAGGCGCTGGCTCATGCTGGACATGGAGCAGGATGTGCCGATGCGCTGGTTGCAATCGCTCGACCGGCCGGATTTCGGGCTGCCGGTCATGCCGCCCATCTTCTTCGCCGAGGAATACAGCATCGGAGTTTCGGTCTCGGCCCAGCGGCAGCTGGCCGCTCAAGCGGCCCCGGAACTGGTGACGTTGATCATCGCGACCATCCATCCGGGCGGCGAGCGTATCACCGGTAACCTGCGGGCTCCCTTGGTCTTGGACACCGCCTCGCGGCGGGGGGCGCAACTGGCGTTGGACGACGACCGCTTGTCGACCCGGCAGGAAATCGACTATTTCAAATTTGGACTTGCCGTAGCCGGAGACTCGGCGGACAATGCAGAGACGATGCCTCGGACTATCGTCGGCGAACGCGGTGCGGCGGCCGGCGAAGCCGAGCCCGAACCGCCGGTGGACGAAGCGGCAACGGAAACCGTGGCGGCTGGTCACTGAGGTCGGTTGCGGCGCCATGGCGCGCCGTCGGCGGACACGGAGGTCCTGTGCTTATTCTCAGCCGTAAGCGCAACGAGAAGATCATGATCGGCGATGATATCTCGATCTTGATCGTGGATATCCGCGGCGATCAGGTTCAGATCGGTATCGACGCGCCGCGGTCCATCCCCGTCCACCGCCACGAGATCTACGAGGAGATCAAGAGCACGACCCTCGATGCGGCCAACTCCGCGGCGATCGATCTGTCCGCACTCCGGCGCAAGATCAAAAACAAGAAGCCGGGCAACGGCCAGCAGAGTTGAATCGTTCGTTTCCCTGATTATCCTTGACGATCGATGAGGCCGCTCGCGAGGGGAGCGCCGAACGCGACGCCACGCCGCGGTCCGGCGATCAACTGGGCGTGGAGGTCGTCCCGCACCGCAATGCTGCACCCGATCAGTTCTTGCTCCTGGCGCTGCAAAGCTGCCAAGGCGCCTTGCAGGCGCTGTCTCTCGGCGTCATCGGCGATCTGCCAGGCCGTTGCCAGAGCAGTCAGATGGCTCTGACGCCGCTGGCAAAGTTCGTGCGCCAGTTCGCTGTCGCCGGCAGCGAGGGCGGCGGCAAGTTCGTCTTGCAGAGCTCGCAGGGATTCGATTTCCGCTTGCACAAGGAGCCTCAGGCGCTGATGGAAACGCAACGCGCGGGTTGAGCGTCGGCCGGTTCGCCGCTGCTCTTGTCGTCCGCAGCTTCCGTGCCAAGTTGGCTGCGCGACTGCAGCTCGCGATCACCGGATCCGGCGGGAATGGAGCGCCAGGCTTCGAGCAGCGGCAACAGGACCTGCCGGCAGTTGGCAGCGTGCGCCGGGTCGGCGTCGAGCTGCATCTGCAGGATCTCTTTGAATACGTAATCGTAGAGCGCCGCCAGATTGTCGGCGATCTCGCCGCCGACAGCGTGGTCAAGGGCGCCGCGCAACTCGGTGACGATCCGCTGGGCGAGTCCCAGTCGGCGCGCCATCTCCTGCCGCTGCGTGCCGGCGACAGCAGCGGCTTCGGCGAAATGCTCGAGCATCTTCTGGTAGAGCAAGACGATCAGCTTCTCCTTGCCCATGGTCTGCAGGTCGGTCTGGCGATACGCCTGCACGCCCCGCCGGTATTCCATTGACCGCTCCTTCGTTAACTGCTGGTCGAACCGAAGAACACCATGGACGAGAGGTAGTTGCCTTGAGCTTGCAGCAGGGAGACCGTCGACTCCATCGCGCGGAACTTCCGCTCCAGCGTCGTGCGGTAGTTATCGATGCTGCGCTCGTAGCGTTCGATCGTGCTGTCGATATTCTTGATGCTGCGATTCAGAGAATCGTTGCCGATTTTGAACAACCCGTCGACGCGATCGGTCAGGGTGGAGATCGCAGTGTCGATCAGGGCGGCTTTGCCGATATTACCGTCGCGTTCGATGAACAGGTCACGGACCGCGGCGTAGTTGTCGCTCAGGGCATTTTCGAACTTGGCGGCGTCGAATTTCAGCGCGCGGGTGCCCTGCTGACGCTCGATGCCAATCTGGGCGAGGGTCGAGAAGGCGCCGCCGCTGTGGGAGGCGGACATCACGTTTTCCAGCCGGGTGCCGAGGCTGCGAGCGCTCGCGTTGCCCTCGAGCTTGCCGCCCACCTTCAGTTCCTTCTCCAGAAAGTTGAAGACGTCGTTGTATGAATCTACAAAGGCTTTAACCTGATCCTTGACGCCCTCGGCATCGGTGCCGACGGTGACGCGGACATTGGTACCGGGCTCGGCTGTCCGCAGATCCAAGGTCAAGCCGCTGATGACTCCGGAGAGCAGGTTGCCCGAAGCGGTGACCGGCAGGCCGTCGACCACCAGGCTGGCGTCGGCCGCGACCTGCGTCTCGGTCAAGACCGGAGCGGTGCCGCCGGACAGACCCGAAGTATCGACCGTGAACGCGCCGGCGGAGCCGGCATCGCCGGTCAAGACCAAGTGGTACCCGCCGGATTCGGCGCCGTTAAATACGATGCTGGCGCTGAGGCCGACGATCTCGTCGTTGATCCTGGTCGCCAGTTGCGCAAGGGTCGTCGGGCCGGTGAGCGTCAGCGTATGTTCCTCGCCGCCGACGGTGATCACCAGATCGCCTTCGCCAACGTTGACCAGGGTGTTGTCATAGCCTTGGGAGCGCGTCTTCTGGGCCTGGGCGAGCGACTCGACGCTGATGTCGTAGGTTCCGGGCGAGGCGTCGCTGCCGGCGGTGACCTGCAGGATGTCTTCGTCGCTGGAGGAGGCCTTCAACGAGGCGAAATCATTGGCGCTTTTGAGAGCCTGAGCCGCCGTCTGAAAGGCCTCGAGCTTCGTCTTGAGCGTGGCCAGCGCGGAGATCTGGTTCTGAAATCCCTGGCGTTGGTTCTGCAAACGTGTGATCGGGACGCGTTTCAGGGCGACAAGCTGGTCGACGATGTCGGCCGTATTGAGGCCCGTGGCCAGGCCGCTAAAGGTAATCGTACTCATGCATGCCTCCCCAGGCTGCCCAGTCCTCCGAACGAAACGCGGCCGTCAACTATGACGGTCGATCAGCACACCCAGCATTTCGGCAGGATGGCCGCGGAGGTTGAGCAGTTTTTCGGGCGGAAACGTCTGGACGAGGACACCGCTTTCCTTGTCCCTGATCTCGATGATGTAGCTGTGATCCTCTTCCTCGTAAAGGAGTTGCACCACACGTTCGCCGCCGGGAAGCTTGGCCATCGCAGCGCCGAGCTGCGCCACGGCGTCTTCGAGGTCCTGGCGGGAAAATTCGACCAGCGGCGCCTGCGGGTTCTCGGTCGTATCCTTGGCCGGCTGCGCCGAAGCGCCGCTCGCCGGCGATGCGGGAACAGGATGCCGTTGAGTCTCGACTGTCGCGATCGCGGGCGGTTTGGCGCCGCCTTGGATTCCTGTCAAGGTCGGCATGGTTCAACCTGCACTTGGTGCGGGGGGCCCCGCCGGGCGAGGCCCCCCAGGTCCACCAGACTAGCTCAGCAGCGAAAGCGCCAGGCCGCTGGTCAAGTTGGCCTGAGCCAACACCGAGACGCCAGCCTGCTGCAGGATCTGGTAGCTGGTCATCCGGCTGGTCTCCATGGCCATGTCCACGTCGCGGATACGGCTGTTCGCGGCGGAGAGGTTTTCCGCCGTGTTGTTGATGTTGCGGATCGAGCTTTCCAGGCGGTTCTGGATCGCACCGAAATCGGCGCGGGCGCCGCTCACCGTCTGGATCGCCGCGTCGACCTGGCCCATGGCCGTCGCGGCGTCGGTCGCATTCCCGATGCCGGCGGCCAGGGTCAAGGTCGAGGAATCGCGGTTGCTGCTCAGGTCGATCGCGATGCTGTCGGTTGTGGCGGTGCCGATGCCGACCTGGATCGAAATCGAACCGCCGCCGCCGCTCAACAGCTCGATGCCGTTGAACTCCGTCGACGCGGCGACGCGGTCGATTTCCTCGGTCAGCGCCGTATACTCGGCGTCGAGGTAGCCCCGCTCGGTGTCGGACAGCGTGCCGTTGAGGCTCTGCTCCGCCAGTTCCTTCATGCGCAGCAGGATGTTACTGACCTCGTCGAGCGCGCCTTCCGCCGTCTGGACCAACGAGATGCCGTCGCTGGCGTTGCGGCTCGCCTGCTCGAGAGCGCGGATGTCGCTCTTGAGGCCCTCGCTGATCGCCAGGCCGGCGGCGTCGTCGGCGGCGCGGTTGATCCGCAGACCGCTCGACAGCTTCTCCATCGACTTGTTGAACTGGTTGGTGGTGTTGGTGATGTGCCGGCGGGTGTTCAGCGCGGGGATGTTGGTGTTGATGCGGATGCCCATCGTCTTCCTCCCTGAAAGCGGTCCCTGTTGGACCTGTGGTGTCGGTTCCTCCATGGTGCCCCGGCGGGCACTTTCTGGATTCTGAGAAAATTATCGGCATGGTCATCCGCAAACTTGAGCTTTAATTTTTTTCCTTGATGCTGGAACGGGCGTCCTGTTGACGGAATAAAAGAAATCGGGGCGAATCCTGTGGATCCGCCCCGATCTCCGGGGAACAGAGGACGCGGCCGGTAAAAGTATGAGCCGCGCCGGCCGGTCTAGGACAGCAGCGTCATGGCCAGACCGGTGGTCAGGTTGGCCTGCGCCAGCATCGAGATGCCGGCCTGCTGCAGGATCTGATAGCTGGTCAGGCGCGAGGTCTCGTTCGCCACGTCCACATCGCGGATGCGGCTGTTGGCGGCGGAGAGGTTCTCGGCCTGGTTGTTGATGTTGCGGATCGAACTCTCCAAGCGGTTCTGGATCGCACCGAAGTCGGAACGAGCCGCGGACACGTTGTCGATCGCGGCGAGGACCTGGCCCATCGCCGTTGCGGCATCGACCGCGGTGCCGACGCCGGTGGTCAGGCCGAGCGTGGCGCTGTCGCGGTTGGTCGCCAGATCCACCGCAATGCTGTCGTAGGCGTTGGTGTTGATGCCCACCTGGATCGCGACCGAGCCGCCGGAGCCGTCCAGCAGGCTGATGCCGTTGAACTCGGTGGACGCGGCGATACGGTCGATTTCCTCGAGCAGCGCTTGATACTCGGAGTCGAGGTAACCGCGTTCGGCGTCGGTTAGGGTGCCGTTGAGACTCTGCTCGGTCAGCTCGCGCAGGCGGAGCAGGATCGTGGAGACCTCGTCCAG
>JAQULN010000147.1 GCA_028718575.1 Candidatus Krumholzibacteriia bacterium
GAGAGGACATCACATCGCGGCTCGCGGGCGCGGTCTTGGACACGCTCGGCAGCTCTCGCTTCCCACCAGGTTGCTTTCATTACCTGCCGGCGGAGTTACTGGCCGGCGCCGCCGCTGCGCCAGGCGCCGCCGCGACCGCGCCAGGCGCAATGGGCTTGCAGGAAGGCGACCTCGTCTGGTTCGTGCTCGATCCCGGCAACCCGGCCGCCCGCAAGTTGCGCGACGACCACGGCCTGGTGATCGGCCACGCGGGCATCCTCATTCGCGAGCCGCACGACACCGGCGACGTCTGGCTCGTGCACGCGGCGAGCCGTCCGCTGCCTCCGTGGTACCACCGCGCGGGCGTGGTCTCGGTGCCCCTGCCGCAGTACGTGCAACGCGTAGAACGCTACTGCGGCGTGGTCGTGACGCGCCTGCGTGCTCGGTGATCGACGGCGCAACGTCTGCGATCACCGTGATGGGCGACCACCGGCCACCGTCCGTCACCGTGCGCGCCGTTTTCCTTCTGCAGCTGCGACGAGCTGGACCTCGATCTGGTGGCTCACGCTGTCGCCGCCGGCATAGGCCCAGGCGGTGAGCGAGGCCGGTTCGTCGGCCTCGCCCGTGGGCACGTCCCAGGTCACCGACCAGGCAGCCAGCGGCGGCGGCGCGGCGAGTCGTGCGCCCGGCACGACGACCACCACCGAATCGAGCGGCGCGCCGCCCAGGAACGGAGACGCGGTGCCCGAGATCACGAGGTCCGCGCCCCGCGGCACCTGCGCGCCGGCTGCGGGCGCGGTGATGCGAACCGCGAGTTGGCTGACCGTGACGGTGATCCAGGCGATGCCCGAGTGCTCGTCGTCGCCGTCCGAGGCGATCGCGCGGACGCCGAGCTGGTGCTGCGTATCAGCGTTGTACCTTGGCACAGCCCACTGGGCCGACCAGTACGTCGTCCCCGCAGCCGGTTGCCACCCGTCGCCGGTGTGCACTTCGACCAGGGTCAAGGGGTAGTCCGGATCGAACGTCGCGGCGGTGCCGGCGATTTCGAGCGCCGTGCCGCCGCGGACCACCTGCCCGTCGAGCGGGTGCAGGAACACGACCTCGAGGCTCGCGCCCGACAAGATCACGTGATCGATGAGGATCGCAGACTCGAACCAGTGGTTGCGGAACCAGGCATAGATCAGATAAAGGCCGGGCTCGCCTTCGAGGAGGATCTCGGCGTCGCGGGCATAGGGCACCCAGGGTGCGTCGGCGAAGCCCGGATGCTGGCTGATGCGCATCTCGGTGGCGCGGGCCCGATTGCGGATCGGGATGCGCGGCGTCGCGGCGATCCGATGACCGGACGCGTTCACAGGCAGCGCGATGTGGAACGTGGCCGACGACAAATCGTCGGCGCGGAGATTCAGGCTCGCCGTGCGCGTAAAGCCGAACTCACTCAGGAATTCTGCGTGTACGGTCTGCGGCAGCGGCGTGTCGAGCAAGGGGACATCCGTGGCAAGGGGGGCGCCCGGTTGCCAGGTCGCGTCCGCGAGGCCGGCAGCGCTGTTTGCAAACCGCATGCTCTGGACGCCGGCCGCCTGGTTGCTGATCACCAGGTCGGTCCAGGGGCGGGCAACGGTGACGCTGGAATCGGGGCGGATGATGGTCGGGTTGAACTGGATCGTCAGGATCAAGCGGTCGGTCTCCGACCAGAGCGGCGGTTGGCCGCCGCCCAAGTCGAACGCAGCCCGGGCATAGAGCGTGCACCGGGCGCTGGCGCTGGGGCGCGGACCGAGGTCGACCAACGGGAAGTGCGCCGTGGAGTCGGCGCCGATGTCCGCCTGCGAGGCGGTGGCGAAGGTGCTGCTCGTGTCCACCTGCGCGTAGTCGCCGACGGCCGCGCGCACCACGACGTTCTGGCGGCGTAAGCGCACCTGGGTCTGGCCGTTGGCGAGTTTGACGATCGGGGGCACCTGGACCTGCGCGGGCACGACGTGGCTTTCGGCCGCCGGGCGGTTGTATTCGTCCAGGACGCGGATCCGGTAGTAGTTGGTGATATTGGGCACGGGGTGCTCGACGATGTACGTCATGGCGCCTGCGGCGGGGTCGAGCCGGGCCAACTCGTAGTTGTCGCCCTGATATACCCAAAGAACGACGTATTTGGCGATGTCGAAACCAGTGAGCGGAGTCCACATCAGCGTGACGACGCCGTTGCTGTAGAGCGCTCGCAGCTCGAAGGGGTCCGCGCTGCCCGGTGTGCCCGGAGCGAAGGGGTTGGCGAAGACGGGTTCTTCGGGACTATTGCTGCAGCCGGGTAATAGTGACGCGATCAGCAGCAGCAGGCAGAACAGGGCTGGCAACGCGTGCCGCAGGCGGGTCGGATTCATCGCAGTCGGACTCCTGGTCGCAGTCAGGTCACAGTGAGAAACCGAACGACAAACAAGCATAAACGCCTGCGCGGGCGCCGGTCGTCGCGGCGTTTGGCGATGGCGGCACCAAGCCCGGTCCTAGATCCACCGACGGAAAGAGCAACCAAGCGTCCAGCAGGCTGAGGACCCACGCGCCGGCGGCCGCGTAGAGACCGGTATTGCGCAGGGACTCCATATCTTGCAGGTCGCGATACGAAGCGGCGGCTTGGGCCTGCCAGTACACGATGTCCTCCTGCAAGATCGCGCGGTCGTACTCGGACTTCGCGTTGGTGTAGTCGTCGCGACGATTCTGCCGTTGCAGTTCGCCCGCGAGCGCCGTCAGCAAGCCGCCGCTCTCGCCCAGGAAATAGAACCAGCCGCGCAGCTTGGCGCCGTTGTACCACTGGCCCAGACCCGCGAACAGCAGGCTGCTCTTGACCGCCTGCGCGCGCGCGAGCGGCAAGGGCCGCAGATGCACGACGAGGCGGCTTTCGGGATCGGCCAGGATCACCGTCTCGGTCAGATCGTGATAACCCCGCGTCCGGCAGGCCAATTCATAGACGCCGGGGGCGAGGTCGACCGGCGTCGCGAGCGGCAACATCCCGAGCGAGCGGTCGTTCAATCGCACCGCCGCGCCCGGCGGTCCGGTGATTTGCAGGGTCGCGGCCCCGCCACCGGTCGACCATGCCACAAGCAGTAACATGACAGCGGCGGTCAGCGGCAAGAGCCGGAAGTCCTGGGTTGGCGGCATAGACTCAGCACCTGGAGAGAGGGTTCACGCGCGGCCGGGGATCGTCCGCCGCGTCGACGGAAGTATAGGGGAAGGCGCGCCGCCGGCAAAGCGCGGAAGCGGGCGTGGGCGGCGGCCGTGCGGGTCAGGTGTGGGGACGGCCGCGGTGATAGGGCATGCCGCGCAAGATCGAAAAACCGCGATAGATTTGCTCTAACAGCAGGACCCGGGCCCATTCGTGGGTCAAGGTCAGGCGCGACAGGCGCACCACCCGGTCGGCGCGCGCGCGCACGTCGTCGGTGTATCCGTCGGCGCCGCCGAGCACGAACGCCAGACTGCCGTACCGGCCCAGGATGGCGGCGAAGTCGGGAGAGGTCACCGACTCGCCGCGTTCGTCCAGGACCACGACGACCTCATTGCCGCCGGGCGGACCGAGCCGCGCCAGGATTTGCTTCGCCTCGCGGGCGGGGTTTTGGTCCTTGAGTTCCTCGATCGCCAACGGCGCCAATGGCGCGATGCGGCGCTGGTAGTCGGCCGCCAGCTCGCCAAGGGCCCGGTCCTTGAGTTTCCCGACCGCGATGATGCGCAGCATGTGAGACCTCCACGGACGAGGTTGCCTGGTTTGGATCATTCATGCGGGCCCGGCGGCAAAAGGTCAAATGCTCGTCATACGGTGCCGGCGGCGCGAGCCGCAGAATCCGCCCTTGCGTGATCGCCGCGGAGTCGCTGTAATGGCTTGGGACAACCACCGGCGACGTTGTCGCCGTCATCTGCGAGGCGCGATGACCAGCAGCAGCCCCGATCCGATCGCCCCCGGTGCCGCGTTTCAGCTTGCCGCTCTGGCGGCGATGTTCGGCGGCGTGCTCGCGGCGGCCGCGTGCGTTGGCGCGTGGCGGCGAATCGTTCGCCGGCGGCTCGCCGGGGCCGCTGCGACGACGACAGCGCCCGCGCCGACAGCCGCCCGCTCCGCGGACCCGACAGCGCCTCTCGACCCGGCGACGCGGTGCCGATTCGCCGGCGCCGTCCTGTTGGCCATGCTCGTGTTGCCGACCGCGGTCGCCGTGCGCCAGCTCTGGCCGCATCCTGATCTCGGCTGGCGATTGCTGGCGGTCTGGCTGTTCTCGCTCGCGCCGTCGGCCGCGGCCTGGCTGGTGCTGGCGGGCGCCGCGGAACGCCGGCGACGAGCTGAGCTAACCGACCGCCGGGAGCCGCGGTCGTGAACGAAGGCATGCCGGCGCGCGCGTTTCTCTGGGGTTTGCTGGCCGCCGGCGTCTTGATCGTCTGGCCCTGGTGCCTCGGTTGGATGCAGGCGCGGCGTCCCGGCTGGTTCAGCCGCGCAACCGTGCCGACGCGCGAGGCCTTCGGCGCGCTCTGGCGATGCGGCGAGCGCGAATCGCCGCGGGTGTTGCTCGCGTGGACCGCGCTGGCTGGCGCCGCCGCGCTGTTGCCGCTGGGCAATGGTTGGCAGGCCGCGGATCTCGACGCCGGACTGCTCTGGCTGCTGGTGTTGGCGGTTGTCGCCTTGACGGGCCTGTCCTTGCGACCGACCGAGGTTGCGCGCGCCGCCGGCGGCTTGCTGACGTTGACGCTGTGCCTGGCGCCGCTGGTCTTGCGCACTGCCGGCCTGCATCTGGGCGACCTGGGCGTGGCGCAGGTGGGAGGAGTCGGGAACTGGTTTCTTTTGCGGGACCCGTTCCTGCTCGCCGGAGCTGCGATCTATCTCTGCGCGGTGGCCGCGCTCTGGCCCGCACCGCCGTCGTCGTCGGCGGGCGATCGCGACGGCTTGTTCGCCGCCTCGCTGCGGGCCGGCTTGCCGCTGGTGCTGGCCCATCTGTTCACCGTCGCCTACCTCGGCGCCTGGTGGGCATTCGTGCCCGCGCTCGACGGGCTCACCTGGTTGCAGACCGGCTTGAAGACTGCGGTCGTGTTGGGCGTGGTCCTCTGGTTGCGGCGGTGTCCGGCCTGGAGCGCGACCGCTCATCTCGCCTGGCGACTGCCGCTGGCGGCGCTTGGGGCCTGCGTGGGCGCGGCGATCTGGCTGGCCGCCACGGGAGCAGCGTTGTGATGAGCGCGAGGGGCGCCATGGTGAGTGCGGTCGTGGCGGTGGGAGCGGTCCTGGTCTTGCTCGCCGCGGACTTCGCCGCGGCCGCCTGGCTGGGAGTCGGCGCCACGCTGATGTGGCTGGCTCAAGGAGTGGTCGAATCGCATTCGCCGCCGGCCGGCCGCACGCTGCGCGCTGGACTTGGCCTGGTGGCGGGCGTCTTCGGCGGCTTGCTGCTGCTGGTCGTGGTGCGAGTCGATTGGCGGCCTTTGACGCCGAGCGATGTCCATGCCATGACGGCGGAGGTTGCCGGCCGGCTATTGACCGCCGACCTCGTGCTGCTGCTGGGCGCGGGTTTGTTGTTGGCGGCCGTCCTGGCGGCGGCGACCTGGAACCTGCGGCAGGCCGACGATCGCGGGCAGACCACGTCGCGCCATCCTGATAGCGACGAAAGTCGTGACCCGAAGGGCGCGCCATGACCATGCCGAATCTGACTGTCTGGCTCGTGCCTAGCGTTTTGTTGATGGCGTGGGGTGTCCTGGTCGCCGCGCTGGACCGTCGGCGCGGCGACACCCTGACGGGCATCGCGCTGCTGTTGGCCGGCGCGGCGCTCGCGTTGACCGCGCTCGTGCGCTACGGCGTGCTTACGACGGCGGGGATGGTCACCGTGCTGCAAGTGCTGTTCTTGGGCGCGGTGCTCGTCTGCGTCGCGGTGATCATGGCGCTGGAACCGCCGCAGCGATGATCCGGGCGACGGGATTGGTGCTGAGCGGCCTGGCCGCCGTCGGCTTGGCGCTGACCGGCAGCTTCGTCGTGCTGTTGGTGTGCTGGGTGCTGGGTGTCGTCCCGCAGGCGGGACTGGTCGCCGCCAGCGGCAGCCGGCGAGCCGCCGCGGCCGCGCGCGAGGTTTTCCTCGTCGAGATCGCCGGCAGCTGGGCGTTGGCTCTGGGCGGTCTCGCGCTCGTCCTGGCTGCCGACAGCGCCCGCCTGGAAGAATTGACATTGAGCGGGCTGCCGGATGCTGCCGACGGCGCGCTGGGTTGGGCCGGGCTGGGAGTCTTGCTGGCCGTGGTCTGCCGGTTGGGCTTGCTGCCTTGGCCCTGGTGGCCGGCGCGGCTGGCGGGCGCGCCGCCCGTTGTGCGGGTCTTTCTGCTGGCGGGACTGCATCCGGCAACCGCCCTGGTGCTCTGGCAGCGACTGGCCGTCTGGCTCTTGCCCTGGCACCTGACGGTCGCGGACTGGCTGGCCGCCGTCGGCGCGTTGGCGGCGGCGTTGGCCGGCGCGGGCGAACGGCAAGCGGCTCGTCGCGCCGCCTGGCTGGGTGCGAGTTACTGGGCGGCGTTGTTGTCCGTGGGCGCGACTGGCGCCACGCCGGCGACCGGAGTCATCGTGCTGCTCGCTGCCGGGATGGCGCTCGTGCAATTGCAGGTCGCGTTGCCTCGCGCGCCGCTGGCCTGGCGGCGGTGTTTGCTGGCGGGCGGGGCGCTGGCGACGCTCGCCGCAGCGTTCGCGGCCGGTCTCGTGTTGGTCACCGGCGCCGCCGCGGTGCTGCGGCTCCTGGCGATCGTGCTGTCGCTGTGGGTTTGGTCCTGGTGGCTGCTCGATTTGGGCCGCCAACCGACCTTGCCGGCTGATGTCGTCAGGCGGCGCCCTCCGCTTGGCTGGCTGGCGGGCGTGGCGCGCGTGGGACAGGGCAAGGTGCCGCTGGCGACAGCTGCGGGAGCGATGTTGCGCGGCTTGGGCCGGTTGACGGCGGGTCTGGATCGGATCGTGCTCGGCGGCATCGCCGAAGGCTTGGGCTGGATGGGATTGGGGATCGGTTGGTTGTTCGCGTGGCTGGATCGTCGCGTTCTCGACGCGTGGGATTGGGGTTCGCTGGCGCTCGTGCGCGCGGCCGGACGCGGTGCC
>JAQULN010000148.1 GCA_028718575.1 Candidatus Krumholzibacteriia bacterium
CAGCGCCCGGCCGGCCACGTAGGCAGCGAAGATCCCCACGACCACGGCGTAGAGAAACCACAGGACCAGCGGTTTTCCCATCGTTGTCGCGGTGCCGCCCCAGATCGTGAGCATCGCGTTCGGGCCCTGCCGCACCTTCGCCTGGAATTCCGGCGATCCCATCTCCTTCATACTCGAAGCTTTCGGCAGCGCGTAAGCGCCGTCGGGAATCGCGAGCGCGCGCAATGCGCCGACCGCCGCCGCCTCGTCGGGCAGCTTGCGGTAGTCGTTGGCGTGGTAGCCGAGCACCATGTGGATCAGACTGCTCAGCACGAAGACGAAGACGGCCGCGAGCAGGATCGGCAGCCAGAGCGAGACGATGGGGACCATGGGCGAGCCTCCTTGTTCGAGTTTCAACGCGCCGCGGTCTCGGGTGGTCCCATCGCGGGTGATCCAACCCAGACTATCGGTGAAGGGCCGCCGGCGAAAGGTCAAATGTTTGTCGGGATGCGTCCGCCTGACGGAAGTGATTGTTAATTAGCAAGATCCGCAACCGGATCGCATCTGTTGCCCATTGCCTGCCGCGGCGGAGCGAGCTAACATATCCGCTCGGTTATTCAAGAATGATTCCGGCAATGAACCAAGAGGAGTCGCCCGTGAAAACCTCGTTCCTCGTTTGTTGTCTCGCGCTCGCCGCCACGCCGCTTCTGGCCGTTGATCCGGCGGCGATGAAAACCCCGTCCGGTTGGTTCGATATGACGGGTTGCGTCTTCTGCAAGCATCTGGTCGAAGATCCGCAGCTCCTGGACCACGTGTCCTGGGAGACTCACCTCATCAAGCAGGGGATGCTCTACATCACCGTCGTCGATCCGGCTTACGCCGACGCCTACGTGCAAGCCAACCAGGCCATGGAGACACTCGGCAACGACATGATGGCCGGCAAGATCGACCCCGCCACGGTCAAGATGTGCGGCAGTTGCCAAGAGTTCGGGATGCTCATGATGGGTGGCGTCGACGTGGAGGTCATCCGGGGCGATGCGGCGGATGTCACCTTGATCACGGCGGCTGATCCGCAAATGATCGCGAAGATTCATGCCTTCGCTGAACGCAATCAGAAAGAGTTCGCGTTGTTGGCGAACGACGCCGCGACGGGCCTCCGACACGCGCACTGAGCCTGGCGCCGCTCTGCGGCGAGCCTTTGATCAACTTCGCCTTTCGGCTGCCGATCTCTAAGCGGTGATCGCCGCCGATTGCCGCAACCCGGGCGCCTCGGTCCGTTGCCGCGGGGTCCGGCTGCCGGCGGAACTCTGCCCGACCGGGGAGCGCGCCGATGAACTCAGCCGATGTCTTCGCCCAGATCGAGACCATGGGCGACCTGCCCAGTCTGCCCCGCACCTTACTGGGCATCCAGAACGTAGCGAGCGACGAGCGGTCGTCGGCCGAGGACCTCGCCCGGGTGATTCTCGAGGACCAGGCGCTGACCATGCGCGTGCTGAAGGTCGTCAACAGCGCGCTCTACCAGCGCCGTGAGGCCGAGCGGGTGCGCACGGTGCACCGCGCGGTGATCGTGATGGGCTTCGAGACCGTGCGTAAGCTGGCGCTTGGGCTGTCAGTCTTCGACATGATGAGCAAGCTCTCGCGCTCGCCGCACTTGGCGGACATCGCGCGCCACTCGTTGATCACGGCCGGACTGGCGCAGGTCCTCGCCGAAGCCTCCGGCAAGGTCCCGCCCGAGGAAGCGTTCGTGGCCGGTCTGATCCACGATATCGGCAAGATCGTCCTGATCGAGTGTTCGCCGCCGACCATGGATCTGGTGCAACGCGACGTTGCTGCCGGTCTGTCCCTGCTCGCCGCCGAACGCCGCCGATTCGGCATCACGCACGACCGCGCTGGCCGCCGCCTCGCGGTGCGGTGGCAGTTGCCGGAGGATTTGCAAAACCTGATCGGCGATCACCACGATATCGATCCGTTGGCGCCGCCGCGGCGCCTCGATCCCGCGCTCGCGGTGCTCGTCTATGCCAATGCCATTGCGCGTTTCGGCGACAACGGCGACCAGAACGGGCCGGACCAACGGGTCTTGCACCACGCGGTTCGCTGTCTCGCCATTCCGTCGTCGCGACACGAGACGTTGCTGGCGGCCATGGAGCGCGAGGTCGTCGACCTTGCGCTGCGCATCGGGCTCGAACCGTCCGATCTGGCCGATTATCGCAAGGTGATCAATGTCGAAGGCAGCGCCTCGGTCGCGCCTCCCCAACTGACACCGGAGGAGATCGCACGCCGCACCGCGAACTTGCTCAGCCTCTACCAGGAGATCGGCCGCGGTGTCGCCGAGGGCCGTGACGGCGACGAACTGGTCGCGATCATCCTCGAGGGGGCGATCGAGTTCCTCGGTTTCGAACGCCTGGTGCTCTTGCGCGCCGATCGCCTGGGGCGGTGCTTTACGCCCTGGCAATGGGCGGGCTCGGGGTCGCGGGAACTGGCGGAACAGATCGCGCTGCCGCTGCGGCGTGAAAGCGGCGCGCTGGCCCTCGCCGTGATCGAGAAACGCATGATCCACGCGCCGAACGCCCGCAGCGAGGCGTATGGGGGGTTGATCGGCGATGATTTGCTGGCCGCCGCTCGCTGCGCCGGGTTCGCGGTCGCACCCGTGCGCACGCCGGCCAGCGTGGTCGGCGTTCTCTACGCCGATGCCGGCGCCGACGGCGCCGATGTCGGAGCCGAGCAAGCCAAAGAACTGGCCGGACTGGCCGCGCAAATCGGCTTGGTGTGCGGCATGGCCGCCGTGGAAACGTAACCGTATGGCGGGTCCAGGCGCGGCGCCGCCGGCTTGGGTCGATGCCGAAATAACAAAGGGCCGCCCTAACGGGCGGCCCTTGACCGAGCATCACTCCATATCAGCGGAACATATTCTTGATGTCGCTCCAAGTGCCGTTCTCGACAGCAATCGGTTGCTCGATCAAAAAGTTGGCGCCGCCGGCATAGAGACCCCAGAACATATCGAAGATGAACGGCGCGGGTACCGACGAACCGTCGCCGCCGTCCGGGTTGAAGCAGCTGTCGGTGATCTGGATGCTGTCGTGGATATAGACCGCCGACGGTATTTCGGTGGGCGAGGTCCCCAGCAGATAGAACGTGTCCATGTCGGGTTCGTCGATGGTGTCCTGAGACCACCAGGCCGCCAGGACGTACGAGCCGCCGACTTCCAGCGTGACCGGTTCAGCCAGCGCGAGATAACGGTAACCCTCATCGCGGATCGGAGCGCTGGTTCCCGCCGGCAGCATGACCTGCGCGATCAACGACATATCGGCGCGATCGAACAGCGCTACCCCGTGGTTGAACACGAAGCCGTGCTCGGCATAGACCGGCACGTCCCAGTAAGGCTCGTTGTCCGGGTTCATGTCGAACGCGCCGAGGTGCGTCACGCTCAGATTCTGGTTGCCGAGGACGGTGAACGCGTTGCCCAGGACCTGGTTCACGTAGAAATTGAAGAAGTAGTAGTTGTGCCCACGGGCGTGTTCAATGTCGAAACCGACCGCCGGGACGGCTGCGATCGCGCTCGCGGCGGCCGTCAGGCAGCAGCCAGTCAGGAGTAGAATCTTGAACAAGCGCATCATGAGGCTCCTCTCTCCGTTGAGTGATTGGACGCACGCATGCGCGAGTATATCACAAGAATGTGCCAGTTCAAGACGAACTTTTTACGCGACAACAGATTAGATCGGAAGGTCAGAGCATCGGCGCCGTGGTCGTCGAGCGGGCAATGTCATCATCCTGCAGGTGTGACAAATGCAATCTTGACCGGCTCGACGGCCCTGATCCGAAGGGATTCCGGTCGTGGTGAGCTCAGGAACAAGCCTGCCACAAGGCGAAGCAACCCGCGCACAGCAGTAGGATGGCGAGCGTTCGTTGCGCGGTCGACAGTCTCTGCACCTGCAATCCAGCGCTCCAACGACGAATGATTCGCAATAAGACGAAAAACCAAGCGACGACGCCCAGGCCGACGCCAAGGGCGAACGCGCCGGGCGCGCGGTCCGGATCCAGGCCGAACGAGATACTGATCGTGATCAGTGCCAACCAGTTGAAGGGAATGGCGGGATTGACGACGACCAGCGTCGCGCCCAGGCGAAACTAGTCGCGCAGGCGGGCTCTGACGACGTTGTCGCCGGACTCGGCCTGGCACCCGGCGACCTGGCGGCGAAAAAAGAAGAACGGTCCGAGCCCGACCAGCAGCAGCGAGCCGAGAATCTCCGCAACATTGGCCGCTCGCGGCCAATAGTCGAGCAACTCGCCGGCGCCGAACAGGATCGCCAGGCACCAGCCGGCTTCGATCAACGCCGCGCCGGCGGCCAACGCCAGGCCGTGGTCATAACGCCCGGCGAAGCCGCGCCGGCAGACGAAGATGGACACGGCGCCTGCCACGGGCATCGAGGCGACCCAGCCGATCGCGAAACCGAGCAACAGCGACCAGATCATGGCCCAGCGAACTCCCGTCGCGCCGCGGTAAGGTCTTCGATCGTGTCGATCTCGCGACAGGTCAGATCGCCTAGGTCGACCGGCGTGATCGCGTAGCCGGCCTCAATGGCCGCTACGAATGCCGTTTCATAGTACTCGTTCTGCAGGCGACCGGCGGCTTTGCGCTCGCGGAGGATCGCGAAGATCTCAGCGGTCAGCGCGGCTGAGAAGATCTCGATGCCGATCGATTCCCCGGCGGCATTCGCGGGCGGAATGCTTTTACTGAGGTCGACGACCATCCCGTCCGGACCGATCCTCACTTTCATCTCCTCGGTTCCGAGTCCGCCGCGAGTACGCAAGCCCAAACGGTTCGGCGCCGGATGGGCGAGCAGACGGTCGATCACCGCCGGTTCGAAGACGATATCGCTGTCCAATAACACGATGCTTTCATCTGACGCCCAATCGGCCAACATCAACGACCAGGCGTTATTCGTCGTTGCGTAGTCATGATTGCGCGCGTAACGCACGGCGAGCCGGGGAAAGCGGGCGCCGAGGGCGGACCTGATCATGTCGCCGCGATAGCCATCGACGATGACAAATCGATCAACGCCGCGGTCGACAAGGATGCGCACGGCGCGTGTTAAAATCGATTCGCCGCCGACATCCAGCAGACATTTCGGGCGCTCGTCAGTCAGAGGACGCAGGCGTGTCGCCTGACCCGCCGCGAGCAGAACTGCTTGCACTTCGGGCCTCCCTCGGTGCGAGGAAAAGCGGCGAACGGTCGGCGATCATGCGCAGTAAGAAAACCGACAGACCCCAGGTCGTGCCGAACACGAGCGCGGTCCATAGGTACCAGTCGGGCCGGCCCACGACTCCGGCGACCATGATCAATGTCAAGTGCATGGTCGGTCCCATCCAGACGGCCATACGCAACAAAGGCAGCCTCCGTTGCTTCCACAAAGTCAGCGGTTCGTCGTTTGCCATGAGATAGTTCCGACAGTGCTGGCCGTACCATAGTCTTACGTAGATGGCGAACATGCCGACCAGCAGCCGGTCGACTCGGTGCGTGCCTTCCTGCCGCCAGACCGCGGTTTGTTGCTGCAACCCGGCGAGTTCCTGATGCGGATCGCGACGCCGGTCGTAAACGCGCTCGAGCCATTCGTTGCGCAGGCGGTCGACCATGGCGCTCCACCAGGCGAAGCTCAAGCCGGCCGGCACTCCCATGAACCAGCTCAGCCGCGGATCGCCGAACTGCACGGCCAGACCGTGCAGCAAGCTGATGATCAGGGTGACCTGGATAATGTAGTCGACCAAGCCGTCCAGGATGTAGCCGGTCAGCGAGCTGGTGCCGCGTACTCGCGCCAGCATCCCGTCGGCGCAGTCGAGCACGTTGGTCGCAAAGAGTAGAATTGCCCCGGCCAGGTAGCCAGCCGGCGTGCCTTGCCAGAAGCACCAAGCCGAGGCGAAGCCTGGAATCAAACTCGCCAGCGTGACCTGATTGGGGGTGATGCGGCCGAGGGCCAGCGCTTTGACCAGCAGGAACGCGAGCGGGCGGTAGAGGAATACATCGAGCGGCTCCTCGAGTTCGAGCGCCTTCAGCATGCCCCGATACTCGCGCAGGTAGCGGCGAGCCGTCACTCTCATGCCGTTTCACCGCCGGCCGCGGCCAGCTCGCTGCGCTGCTGAAAGTGAAACTTGATGGCGGCGATGAGCCGCGCGTTCTCCGCTTCGGTGCCGAGGCTGATGCGCGCGCAGTTGATGAAGGCCGGCTCCTTGAAAAACTTGATGACGAGTCCTTCGTCCAGAAGATCTTGCTTCAACCGCGGAATGATCCCTTCTGGCAGCTTGACCAGCAGGAAGTTGGCTTCCGACTCGTAGACCTCACAACCAGCGCAGGTTCGGAATAGCCGGTAGAAGCGGCGCCGATCAGCAGCCATGCGCTCGGCGAGGTCGGCGTAGTACGCCGGACTGTCGAGCGCCGCGAGGGCAAGCTGCTCGGAGATCCGGTTGAAGCCCAGGTTGCGGGCGCAGAAACGGCGGAACCCCGGCAGCCCGTCGCCGAGGATGCCGTAGCCGATGCGCGCGCCAGCCAGGGCGAACAGCTTGCTGAACGTGCGTAGAATCAAAAGATTCGGGTAGCGCCGGGTCAGGGCGGCGTAATCGTCGATCTCGCCCGGCGTCAGGCCGAAATACGCTTGATCCAACACTATCGGCACATCGTGAAAATGATCCAGCACTCGCAACAGGTCCGCGCGGGCGATCACATTGCCGGTCGGATTGTTGGGCGAAGCGAGCAGGACCAACGCAGGGTCGACCGAGTCGCGCAGCCGCAACAACGCCTCGATGTCGAATTCATAGCGGGTCGGCGTGGCGCGGAGCGGGAACTCGACGGTCACGCCGCCGACCTCGTCGGCGATCGCCTTGTAGTACCACCACGATGCCTGCGGGATCAGGATCGTGCGGCCGGACGGCAGGAAATGGTGTACGGCTTCCTTGAGCAGGTCTTCGCAGCCGTAACTCAGGACGATTCGCTGTTCCGTCAAGCCGTGCAACTCAGCGAGCCGCACCGAGAGGTCGCTGTAGTTGCCCTGCTCGAAGGCGCGCG
>JAQULN010000149.1 GCA_028718575.1 Candidatus Krumholzibacteriia bacterium
CCTCGATTACCTCGAAATCCCATTGCTCCTGCGCTACGTCTGGTTGCGCGGCCGCAGGCTCGATGCTTACTCGCTGGGCGGCTTCGCGTTCGCCCTGAAGGTCAAAGACCATTATCGGTTGCGCGGGTTGGTGGTGGGCGAAGAAGATCAGGTGCCGGTGCGCGCCGACGCCGCGATGGACGAAGTCGACATCTTCGACTTCGCATTCGTCTATGGCATGGGCCTCGAAATGCCGGTATGGGGGCAGCGGTTTTTCTTGGAGTACCGTTTTTCGCTCAGCTTGGACAGGCTTCCTTTGCCAACTTACGCCTACGTCCCTTTCGGAGCAGACGAGGAGATCTTGATCGAGAACGAGCCGGTTCCTCTGCGTAACCAGGCTCACGGGATCCTACTGGGGATTCGGTTCTAGGAGAGCGGAGTCGTGGCTATGAAGTACATGTTGCCGATCATCGGTCTTGTCATGTGCTACGGGGCTTCCGCGGCACAAAGCTACACGTACTGGAATAGTTTCCGCGCGACCGCCCTGCAGCCCGGGAACCTGGTGACGGCGCGTGTCGAAAATCCGCACGGGGCGGGACTCATCAACACGATTCTATACCTAGACAACTCGGTTCAGGAATTGCTTCTCGAACCGGTCATCGACGGCCCTGCGACGGTTGCCGCACTCGTACCGGGGCCTGTCGGCCAGCGGCGTTACTACGGATTCCGCCTCGTGCAAGGGTCGCAGCGCGATCTTCTGCCGGTTCGCCTCGGCGATGTTATCAACCCGGCGCCTGGACAGCTAACGGTGCTCGCTGACGACCCGGCCGGCGATGAGGTCTTCGGTAGGCCACACCTGGATCTGGTCGAGTGCCGCGTCAGCTTTTCATCAACACGCCTGTACGCCGCCCTGCGCAATGTGAGCGGCGGATTTCCGGTGAGCGGCAGCCTGGTCTTTTACGGTTATCTGTTCGGACTTTCGGATCCAGCCGAGACGGATCCCGAGGTTGTGTGGGCTCTGCTGTACACCTACACGGCGCCGGGGATCATCGGGCCCGGACTCTACCGCGTGACCGGCACCGGCTTGAGCGATCTCATCTTGATCGCCGACATCACCGTGCAGGAGTATCCGGCGCAGAACACCCTCGTGCTTTCATGCCTGCTGAGCGATTTGTTCGGCGACCCTACGTTTGCCGCCTGGTTCGACCCTGCCGATCCGCAAGTCGCCGTGGGAGCGTTCACCCAGCGCATCACGCTCACCGGCGGCGCCGCTGAGGCAGACCGTATCGCCGGCGGCCGCATGCACGTTCGCGCCTTGAGCCGGGATGCGGTCGCGAACACGCCGCCGCAGCTCGGTGAATTGATGCTCACGCCGCCTGGTCCCCAGGCCTATGCAGAAATCGAGTACGCTGACGCACAAGGCGATTGCCCGGTATTCGCGGAGATGGTCTTTACCGGACCGAACGGCTCGGCCGGGACGTTCCCGTTCTATCCCCAGTCGTTGGACTACTCGGGGCCTGTGGTCTATCGCACGGCTGCGGGTATCCCGCCGCTGGCGGCGGGCAACTGGACCAGCGCCGAGGTGCGGTTCAGCGATAACGCCGTCGATGTCGTGGGTTTCACGCAGACGCCGGTCGCGGTGGACGATAACGACGCGTCCGTCAATGTCCAACTCCGCCTGGATGGAGTTCCAAACCCCTTCGCAGAACGGACGGTTTTCCGATTCGATCTTCCGGCAGCGGGTCCGGTTCGTCTGGCCGTGTACGACCTCGCAGGGCGGACCGTGGCCGTGTTGACCGATGGCGAACGGCCTGCCGGTTCGCACGCCGTTGCCTGGAACGGTCGGGACACGCGGGGAAACCCTCAACCGGCGGGCGTGTTTTTCTATCGTCTGCAAACGCGGCAGGGAGAGGTCGTTAGACGAATCACGATGGTTCGCTGAACGATTTCGCCAGGCTTACCCTCCCCACAAGGCCAATCCGGCCAAACCACTGTCTGCCGAACGTGACGTTTTGACCGTCAAGCCCTTCTCCCGGTTGCCGATATCCAGTTGCGGCCGGACCGGCCTGAAGGAGGGTTGTCGTCATGCAGATCGCCCGCGGCCTGATCGCCAGCACGATTGTGATTGCCTTGTTCACCGTAGTCTTGCGTTGCGCCAGCAAGGGTGTCGGCGAGGGAACCGCGATCACCGAGACGTACGCCGAAGCCGCCGCCATGCAGCAGGCGGCCGCCGCGCGAGCCCAGAACGACGCGATGTACGGCGGCGGGCCGGTTCCGGGCGCCGCGCTCGGATCGGTCGGACCAGGCGAAACCTGGCGAGGCTCCTTCACGATCAAGCTGCCGCCGGAGAGTTTCAGTTTGACCGGATCGCCCGGCGTCGGCGGCGCCAGTCTGTACCGCGATCTGCGCTTCAAGCTGTTGCAGAATGACTGGCAGGCGCACGGCGTGAGCGGCCGCGTGGACCGGGTCCACACGGAGCGCTACAATTTCGACATCTGGCATCTCGAGCGCGACGGCCGAATGCTGATCCCACGGGTCGACAATCCCGAGGTCGATATGGAGGCGCTCGGCCGGCTCAGCCGCGAGGAATTCTTGCGGCTCAAGTGGAAGCGGGACCCGCAGCTCGACAAGTTTCAGCCCGAGTGGGATTTGCGCCGCGGCAGCGGCAGCGCCCATCGCGCGACGATCGTCGTGACGGTCACAGCGCCGCCGGCGGCCGCCGAGGGACGAACACCGCCGGACGTCATGCGTGGCGAACTCTATTTCGGGAGCAATCGCCAAGGGATCGGGCTCGTTCTGACGCTGCGCTACGACGCGGCGACCGGCGGATTCTGGATCGCCGAGCGCTCGCCGACGCAGGGCGGCATGGTCGCCAATCCGCACTACAAGCGGTTCGCGGACGCATACTAGCCAAAGTGCTTGAAGCGGCGCGGAACCGCACGGCGTGTTGCAGCGTTTGACGTGTTGTGATACCGTTGACGGTCCAACCAAGGAGCCTCCCATGCGTACGGCGACCGTTCTTGCGCTGTTGGTTTTACCTGCGGTTGTCCTCGCTCAGCGACCGGTCGAGAGCAACCGGATCATCTCCAGTGAACTGCCGGCCGCGATCATCGAAGTTGTGCCCGGCCTCGAGTATGCCGGGAGCCAGCAGTTCGAACTGTATGAAGTCGCTGAGGTGGAGCAGCACTTTTTCGTCGAACTCGACGGATCGCGCATCAAGCGCCTGCTCCTGGTCCAGTTCGAAGGATTCCTGCCTTCGGTCGAGAATACTTATCAATATTGGGGCGACACTGTCACGCATTCGGGACAGATCTGGTACCACGGCACCGTTGCGACGCGACTGCCGGAGACCGAGCCGCGCCCCGAATCCGCCGGAGCCCGATCCAGAGCTTATCTCGCCGCCAAGGGATGGACGCTAGGGCCCGACATCTTCTCCGAACGCTTCGTGTGGCTGCTGGATTCACCCCCCAGGAACGAGCTTCTCGTGTTCTACACCGAGGACCTCGCCGACCAGGGGCTGACAGCGGCGGACGTCAAGGAGGGCGGAGCTGCGTTCGACCGTTGGCCGGTTCTCCTCGAGGGTCTGCATCGGCGGGCGCTTGCCGCCGTCCGCGTGATCACCGCCGAGTGACCGACCGGGAAGCAAGACGCCGGGGCGCGGGCAACGCACCGGCGCCTCGGTCTATTCGAACAGCTTCTTGACGTCGCTCCAGGTGCGCGCCTCGACTGGTGTCGGATCGTACTTGCTGACGATCCACGCGCCGGGATTCCAGGCGGACGCATTGCTCTGCGTGCTGCCCAGGGTCGCCAGGTGGAACGGCGGGCCGTAGCCGGCCTGGATCAAGATGCCGTCGGGCTGGGTCGGCTTGGCGTAGTAGCCGATCCAGCGGGGTTGATTGTTGCCGGCGGTGTACTGTCGCGGGCCGATGACTTCCTCGAGTGGAAGGTCACCGACTGTGAGCCGGCAGAGCAAGCCGATGACCTCGGGCAACGTCGCCCAGCGCCAGTCCGGGTGGGCGGCCAGCCAAGTCTCCACGTCCTCGCGGGTCTTGCCGAAGAAATAGTCCGGGTCGTACCAGTAGAACGATGTCGTGTGGTCGACGAAGTACTCGCCGGATTCGCCGAAGTTCTCCAGCCGTGTCGCGGTGAGCGGGTTGATCGTCGAGACGAACCAGGCGCCCGGGTTGAGCGAGCCAGCGCCGTTCTGCAGACCGGTATCGGTGATGGTGTCGTAGTCCGGGCTGTTGGTCGTCTGAGCGAGCCAACCGTCGGGAATGATCTCGGCGTGGAAACCGAGCCAGCGGTAGCCCCCGATCAGCAATTGTTGCGGTCCCATGACCTCGATGAGAGGCGTGCCGGGTTGGCTCGTGCGACCGAGCAGACCGTCGATCTGCGCGCTCGTAGCCCACGACCAGTCCGGGGCGTACACGTCGACGTAATCTGCAGAGACACGGGTGGTGCCAACGAACGCCGCGGGGTCGATCCAGTAGAGGCCGGTATCGGGGTCGTAGAAGAATTCGCCGCCAGGACCGAGGTTCTCGAGGTGAGCGGCCAATGCGGCGGCGCCACAGCATAGCGCGGTGAGGGCCAGCAGTGCCTGGATCAAGCGGCGATACGGACGGCGGTCTGCCATGACATCCTCCGGGGTCGAGTCGGGTGGCACGGTGTACGACAGCTCGCCTTTGTCAGTACCATCAGTGAGCAGCGGCGTCCATAGAGAATTCTTGTGTTCGAGATACGAGGTCGGCGTGCGTCGATCTTGTGCGTTCGGCGATCAGACTGGTGTTAATCCCGAATATACCTGGCTGTCAAAGCTGCGAATCCTCATCGTCGTGTGATAGGCTCAGTCCCGGATGCCCTTGCCGAGGCCGAAAAGGCCGGGCTGACCGGGATGGTCCGAGCGATCGACAACGGTTCGGATGCGCCGGGCACGTTACTGGACGACTGCGGCGAAACGTTCCGGCGCCGTTTGAAATCAGCCGATCTGATCGTGTTGCCAAGGGACAGGGTTTATACGAGACTTTGAGCGAGAAGCCCCATAACATCTTCCTCCTGTTCAACGGCATACGTTCGGTGGTCGTCTCTCATGTGGGTTATCTCCTGGGCATCTCCGTGCTGATGATCCCTCGGGCTGAACCCCGTCCAACGGCGACCTGAAAGCAAGGCGTTGCGTGATGGCGGCTGTTCCCTATGCCTACGGCCCGGTTCCCTCCCGGCGGTTGGGACGGAGCCTGGGAATCAATAACATCCCCGCCAAGACGTGCAGCTATGCCTGCGTCTACTGCCAGGTGGGCAGCACCAGTCGAATGCAGATCCAACGCCAAACCTTTTTTGAACCCGATGATATCTTCCGGGAAGTTCAGGCAAAGGTCCTTCATGCCCTGGATGTCTCCGAGAAGATCGATTATCTCGCTTTTGTTCCGGATGGCGAGCCGACCCTGGATGAGGCGCTGGGATTAACCATCGACCTGCTCAAGCCGTTGGGCATTCCCATCGGGGTCATTACCAACAGCTCGCTTCTCTGGCGCGACGATGTGCGCCGCGACCTGGCCAAAGCCGATTGGGTTTCCATGAAGATCGATGCTGTGGATGACAAGATCTGGCGCCGGATCAATCGTCCCCACAAGGCATTGCACCTTTCGGACGTTCTCGACGGCATGCAAATCTTCGCGGCCAATTTTGCCGGAAAGCTGGTGACGGAGACCATGCTGGTGCACGGCGTTAACGATCACGACGAAAGTCTGGAAGGCATAGCGGGATTTCTCAATCGCCTGCAACCCTTGACCGCCTATCTGGGCGTGCCGACGCGGCCTCCGGCGGTCGAAGGGGTTCGTGGGTCGGACGAAGAGACCGTCCATCGTGCCTATCGGATGTTCGCGGAAAACGTCAAACAGGTCGAATACCTGATCGGCTATGAAGGCAATGCATTTGCGTCCAGCGGCGATGCAAAAAATGATCTCCTGAGCATCACTGCCGTCCATCCGATGCGGGAAGATGCAGTGAGATGTCTGCTATCGAGAGCGAAAGCCTCCTGGGACATCGTCGATCAGATGATCGCAGAAGGCGATCTGATGGAGACGCCCTACCAGGGCCATCGGTTCTACATCCGCAGATTCGGCAGTCGTACGGAAACTCAAGGGTAGCGCCGGGGGACGACATCCGCGTCCAGAATCGCATCGTTCCGCCATCCGGTTCCCTCGCGGCTCGCGCTGGCGCGGCGTTGACGACCAAGACGTCCTCCGCGACCATGGGCGACGCCATGACCAACGTGTCGCGCGTGATGCCGTTCCTGCTTGTCGCCCAGACGATGATGACGAGCTGCGTAAGCTTCGGACCTGCGAGACCTCCTGAGATCCCGAACGATCAGCGCCGCGCAAGCGCCGGCCCGTTCCGAGCTAGCGGACCAGGGCCATTGATCTGCTCTCGCGCCGGGCACCGCTCCGCAACTGGTAGAGATACACGCCGGCTCCTACGTCGCGGCCTCGGTCGTCGCGGCCGTCCCAGATCACCTTGTGGCGGCCGGACGCGAGTGTACCGTCGATCAGGACACGCACCCGCCGGCCGGCCACGTCGTAAACCGACACGCCGACGTTTGCCGCCGTCGGTAGATCGAACGCGATGGTCGTCCGTGGGTTGAAGGGATTGGGGTGATTGGGCAGCAGCCGCAGTACGGCCGACGGCGCCGCGGCGACCGGCGATTCATGGTAAAAGGTCAACAGCCCTTGCCAAGCCGCCACTACGTGGACATATGTCCCGCTCACCGCGACGGCGACCGGCTCACAGCGGACCTCGCTCATGGCCGCCAGCAGAGGCGCCGCCGGGTCGGAAACATCGACCACGGATAGGCCGCCGGGGTCGGAACCATGGTCCAGCGAGGCAACGTACGCGAAAGGCCAGCGTAGCGCTACGTCCTGCGCGTAGCCCGATAAGCTGCAGGTGCCGACCGCGATGGGCGCAGTCGGGTCGCCCACGTCGATCACCGTCAGGCCGCGCACCCCGCCGGCCACGTAGAGGTGGTCGCCGAGCAGAGCGG
>JAQULN010000150.1 GCA_028718575.1 Candidatus Krumholzibacteriia bacterium
AACATCTACTACGCCATGGCCAACGATACGGCGCAGAGCCGCGGTTGGGCTGACGCGCGGGCGCAGGCCTTGCTGGATTCGGCCGAGGTCTGGTTGAACGCCGCGCTGGCGGCCGACTCGACGTTCGTGGAGGCGTACGTCAACCTCGGGGCGCTGTGGGATGATCGCGCCGATATGCCGGCCGTCCGCGCCGAGCGCGATTCGCGCATCGGCAAGGCGCGCGCCAATTACGAACGGGCACTGGAACTGCGGCCCCAGGACGAAAAGGCCCGCTGCAATTTGGGTACGCTGCACAAACGGGAGAACAACCTGGAGCTGGCGAAGAAAGAATTCCTCACGGCTCTCGAGTATAACCCGCACAGCGCGCTCGCGCGCTACAATCTGGCGATTCTCTTCGCGACCATGCGCATCTACCGGGAGGCGCTCACCGAGTTCGAACTGGCGGTCAAGAATGATCCGCAGGGAGACATCGGCGAGCGGTCGCGCGCCAACATCAAGATCATCCAGGACCTGATGGCCGGCGAAGCCTCCCGGGCCGAGCGGCCCAAGTAACCGGGATCATTCCCGACGGACCTGAAGCAAACGGTCCCGCCCGAATGATCCAGGTTGCAGACGCCGGCGCGCCGCAGTGTTATCATGTGGCCATGCACACGCCGCTACCGATCCACGATGAGTTGCGCCGGCAGGTCCCGCCAGGCACCGGCGTCCTGCTCGCGCTCAGTGGCGGCGTGGACAGTGCGCTGAGCTTGGCCATCCTGCACGCGCTAGGCTGCGACGTGCTGGCCGTCACCTTCAAGAATTTCTGCTACGGCGAGGCTGAGGCCGCGGGCGCGGCCGGCGAGCGCTCATGTTGCAGCCTCGAGGCGATCGCCGGTGCCCGCCGTCTGGCCGATCGCTTCGGCGCGCGGCACTGGGTCCACGACGTCACGGCCCGTTTCCAGGCCCAGGTCATCGTTCCGTTCGTCGACGACTACGCCGCCGCCCGCACGCCGAACCCCTGCCTGGCGTGCAACAGCCGCGTGCGCTTCCCTGAGCTGTTGCGTCTGGCCGACCAACAGGGATGCCGATTCGTGGCGACGGGGCATTACGCGCGGGTGCGTCCGCTCGGCGACGGCGACGCCGAGCTTCTGCGCGGCGTGGATCCGGAAAAGGACCAGTCGTACTTCTTGTCGCAGGTCTCGCGGTCGGTATGGCCGCGGGTGGTCTTCCCGCTGGGGTGGGCGACCAAACGGGACGTCCGCGCCGCCGCCCATGCGCTCGGCCTGGCGGTGGCGGACAAGCCCGAGAGCCAGGAGATCTGTTTCGTCCCCGACGGCGACCGCAGCGTGCTGTTCGCCGCGTCGCATGCCGGGCGTCCGGGGCCGATCGTCGACCGCCGCGGCCGCGTCCTGGGAACCCATCGCGGCTTGATCCACTATACCGTCGGTCAGCGGCGCGGGTTGAATGTCGCGTATACCGAACCGCTCTATGTCCTGGCGCTCGAGCCGGCGGACAACCGGCTCGTGGTCGGCACCCTGGCGGAGCTCGGCGTGCGGCGACTCGTGTGCGACCGGTTCCAGCCGGCGGTGGCGGGTCTGCCGGCGGAAGGCCCTGCCGCCGGGACCGGCGACTGCCAGGTGCGCGTCCGGCACCGGCATGCCGGCGCGCGGGTGACGGCGTGGCACCAGAGCGCCGACGTCCTGACCGTGGACCTTGCGGAGCCGGTCTATGGCGCGGCGCCCGGCCAGGGTCTGACATTGTATGAGGGAGATCGGGTCCTCGGCGCGGGCCGGCTGGTGCCGTCCGCCGCCGCGACCTGTGCCAACGCGGAGGCGTAAGCGGTATGGCCAGACGGCGTCGCACGATGGTGCTGGGAATCCTCGGCGGGGTGATCGTTCTTCTGCTGGTGATCGTGGCGCTGGCGCCGTTTCTGGTGCCGCGCGAACACCTGCGCAGCGTGGCCGAGCAGCAGGTCCGCGCCGCGACCGGCGGCGACGCGTCGCTCGGTCCGGTCTCGTTGCGCATCCTGCCGCGACTGCGTCTGGTGCTGGGACGCAGCAGCGTGCACGTCAGCGCCGACGGGTTGCGCGGCGCCGGGCAGGACCCCGGATCGCTGCTGACCGGCGCGGTCGAGCTGGAGCGCCTGGAGGTGGACCTCGCGCTGTGGCCGCTGTTGCGCCGGCAGCTCGAGTTCGGCGAGATCAAACTCATGGGACCGCGGCTCGAATTGTCGACCCGCCCGCCGGTCGAACCGGACGCCGAGCCGACCGAGGGTGCCGCGGCGACCACGCCGCCCGCGGCGGCCGCCGACTTCGGCCTCGTGCTGGCCGCGGTCCAGGTTCGCGACGGCGAGATCATCTGGCGCGAAGCCGACACCAACCGTGAGGTCGGGTTGCGCGGCTGGCAACAGGAGATGACGGCGCCGCAACTCGGTGTTTTTTTGCAGCGGCTGCAGCGGCTGGACGGCGCGGACCTGCCGGCCGATCCGGTTCCCGAGGCGGTGACCCTGGCGCTGGATGTGCGCGTCGCCGAGCTGACGCTTGCCGGATTCGGCGAGAAGCCCGTGCCGCCGCTCGCGGATCTGCACCTGCGCGCCGAGCTCAGCGTACCGCCGGCGGCCGACCGGGTCGAGTTCGCGGTGCGCGAGTTGACCCTCCCCGGCTGGCGGGCAACCGCCGGCGGCCATGGCACGGCCGCCCAGGTCACGGTCACCACGTTGGCGTTGGACGGCGGTCAAGCCCTGGCGCTCAGCGGCTCGGCGAGCTTCGCGCCGCCGCCCGCGTCCGGACCGCTCGCGGTGAACCTGAGCGGCTCCGTGGACCTGGCGCGGATTCTGGACCAACTCGCGCCCTGGCTGCCCGCGGCGGCCGCGGAGGCGCCGCCGCCGCCGGATCTCACCGGCACCCTGCAGATCGCGTTGTCGGCCGCGTTGCCGGCGCCGCCCTCCCTGGCCGACCCCCAGGCGTGGACCGCCGCTTGGCGGCAAGGCCTGGCCGGACAGGCGACCCTGACCGCCGGGGGCGGGCCGATCACCGTGACGGCGCCCCAGCTCGGCGAGCCGCTGCGTCTGGACACGATCGAGCTGACGAGCGATCTGCGGGCGGCCAGCGGCAAGACCCGCGTGATCGTCGGCGACGTGGCGCATCCCGCCTTGCGGGGGCGGGCCGAGGCCGAGATCGTCCCGGCCGCCGGCGAAGACCGGGCGATCCAGGCGCGCGTGCAGTTGACGCGGCTGGACCTGGATGCGCTGGCGGCGCTGGCCGAGGCCCGTGCCGCGGCGGGACCGCAAGCTGGGGCGGGCTGGGATCTGCTCGGAGTCGGGACAGCCTGGGCCGCTGGCGCCGCTGGTCAACCGCATCCCGGCGAGCTGATCCCGCCGGAACTCGCGGTCGACTTGCAGGCGACGGTCCGGGAGATGGTCTTTTTGCGCTCGCCATACACCAACGTGCAGCTTGCGGGGCGCCTGCGCGAGCGCGTCATCGACGTGCCGGATTTCTCGGCGCAGCTCGGCGCCGGCCGCGTGGCCGGCACCGCGCAAGTCGACTACGCGGTCGATCCGCGCGGCCGGGCCAGTTGGGACGTGCGCGTGCAGGATGCGCCGGCCGGGCTGATGCTGTCGCCGTACCTGCCGGTCGTGGCCGCGATCTGGACCGGCGCCCTGTCCGCCACCGCCAAGGGCGCCTGCGACCTGACCGATCCAAAGGCCATCCTCAACTCGTTGCGATTGGCCGGAGACCTGCAGGGCGACCAGGGCGTGATCGACCTGCGCGAGCAACTCAGCGGCGTGAACCAGTATCTCGGCCAACGGCAGGACCTGCTGCAGGTCCGCTACAATCAGGCCTACCAGCAGTTCAAGATCGAGGACGGCAAGGTCCAGGTGCAGGGATTGCGGATCGCCGGGCGCGACACCGACTGGCTAGGCGGCGGCTGGATCGGCCTGGACGGCACGCTGAACCTCGACCTGAACGTGCGCCTGCCGGCCGGCTTCACCCCGAACCTGGGCGACCTGACGTTTCTGGCCGACGGCTTGCGCGACAAGGATGGGCGCATCAGCCTCGATTTCTCGCTCACCGGCGACGCGCGCCGTCCCGCGGTCAACCTGAACCTCGATCCGGCGGCGCTGCTCCAGTCCGACGCCATGCAGCAGAAGCTCAAAGGCGAGGGACAGGAGCAACTGCGGAAACTGCAAGACGAGGTCAAGAAAGGGGCCGGCGGTCTGCTCGACCGCCTCCGCGGGGGCAAGTAGCCGCGTCCGCGGTGCTGAGCGCGGTCAATCCACCCCGCGCGCGTCGAAGACCTCGCGGTCGAGCTCGTTCTCGCTCCTGGCGACCACGCAGGCGACCATGCAGTCGCCGGTGACGTTCACGGCCGTGCGGGCCATGTCCAGGATCCGGTCGATGCCGAGGATCAGACCCACCCCGGCGACCGGCAAGGCGGCCTGTTGCAGCACCAACGCCAGCATGATCAAGCCGACCGCGGGCACGCCGGCGGTGCCGATCGACGCGAGGGTGGCGGTCAAGACCACGGTCAGGAGCTGGCCGGCCGAGAGTTCGATGCCGTAGACCTGGGCGATGAACACGGTGGCCACACCCTGCATGATGGCCGTGCCGTCCATGTTGACCGTGGCGCCGAGCGGCACCGAGAACGCCGCGATCGAACTCTTGACGCCCAGTTTATCGACGACCACGCGGAACGTGACCGGGATGGTCGCGTTGCTCGAGGCGGTCGAGAAGGCGAAGAGCTGCACCTCGCGCATCTTCGCCAGGAACCGCCGCGGATCGAGCTTCGCCAGCGTTTTCAAGAGCAGCGGGTAGACCACCAGGGCGTGGATGGCGAGCGTCAGGAGCACCAGGCCGAAGTACCGCATGAGAGGTGCGAACGCCCCGAAACCCTGTGTGGCGAAGGTGCGGGCGATCAGGGCGAACACCCCGTACGGCGCCAGCAGCATGACGATCCACACGAGCTTCAGCACGACGGCGTTCGCGTCCTGCAGCACCGCGAGCAGACGCCGGCCCGGCTCGCCGGCCATGGTCAGGGCCAAGCCGAAAAAAATCGCGAAGACGATGATCGGCAGCATCTGTCCCTGGGCCATCGCGGTGAACACGTTGGCCGGGACGATATCGAGCAGGACCTCGCGCAGCGCCGGCGCCGGCGCAGCCTCGAACGCAACGTCGGCGACCAGCGGGAATCCGGCGCCCGGTTTGACCAACAGGGCGAGCGAGATCGCCAAGGTGATCGCCATGGCGGTGGTCGCCAGGTAGAGGACCAGCGTCTTGCCGCCGACCCGGCCGACCTTGACGACGTCTTCCATGGCCGCGGTGCCGCAGATCAACGAGATCAAGACCAGCGGGATGACGATCACCTGCAAGAGGCGCAGGAACGCCTGTCCGGCCAACCAGAAAACCCCGTCGGTCAACCAATGGTGCAGCCAATGGTCGGGTACGGCGGGCGGCTCGCCGGGCGCGTGGCTGGCCGGCGCGATCAGGTTCAAGACCACGCCCACCAGGATACCGAGGCTCATGCCGATCAGGATGCGCACGGTGAGCGTGCGTCCGGCGTGCGGCGAGATCGCGGGGGATTGGGTCATCGGTCGGTGGTCTCCTGCCTGGTCGGGTGGCTTGCCAGCCGTTGTTGAAGGCGGGATGCTAGCACGGAACGCCGCCATTGACCCGGATTATTCCGGCCGCGCTGCAGCGAGAAAGCGGGTCGCCAGGCGGAAGGACCGTCCAGGGCGGTGCGGGGCCCCGCTTGACAGACTACGGGGTAGGTAGTATCGTGCGCGTTCGCCGTGACGGCTCGTGGCCACACACGGCCAAAAGTACGATCTTCCCGGCAGGGCGGGCAGGCTGTGCCCGGGACGCGTTCCCGGAGGGCTAGCCTAACAGGTAAGGCAGCGGTCTTGAAAACCGCCGGGTGATGAGCCCATGGGGGTTCGAGTCCCCCGCCCTCCGCCAAGATCTCGGAGAGGTGGCCGAGTGGCTGAAGGCACACGCCTGCTAAGCGTGGGTGGGGTAACACTCACCGAGGGTTCGAATCCCTCCCTCTCCGCCAGATACATCGCGAATATGGTGCGCCCATAGCTCAACTGGATAGAGCATCTGGCTACGGACCAGAAGGTTGGGGGTTCGAATCCTCCTGGGCGTACCACTCATATCAAGGGGTTGCGTTGATCCAGCGCAGCTCCTTTTCTCGTTTAGCTCGAATCTAGCCTCTAGCCTGACACTGCGTCGATGTTGGGCGGGCCGGACGCTCGGGCGGATCGCCAGGCGCTGCAGGCTTTGTCTGTCGACGCTTCTACGATCTCGTAGGCTACCGCACGCATGTTTCAGTCTTCGGAGCGCTGGCTGACAACCTTCCTCTTGGTGTGGTTTTCGATAGCCCGCGGATCCAGCGCGCAGATGGATGACTGGCAGTGCCCTGTTGACAGATGGCGGGCTTTTGAGAGGTCCTTGGAGCCCCCTTGACGAAGAAAGGGTTGCTGAAGTAGAAGAGTTCATTGCCGCACTTGAAGCAAATACGATTGATGAGACCACTTTGCTTTTTGGGGCTGCATTGGACTGGTCGGAACGATGTAGAGATAGATAACAAGCCGATCAAGCTGACGGATCGGCCTTGTCACGGCCCGTGCTGACGCACGGCCCGCGCCAAGGCCGCCCGCAGCTTAACGCCAGGGTGTTAGACAATTCGGGAGGGCCGATATGTGGAGACTGACCGTAGCCATTCTCGGAGCCAGCTTACTTCTGGGTTGTGCCGAGGCTGATCCACCAGATCTTGCAGCCTATCTTGAAAGTATTCGCGAGCAGGGCATGTCAGAGATGGCGAGGAACCAGTTAGTAGAGTCGGCCATGAATTGTGCGGCGATCGGACGGTAGACAAGCTCTGGAAACCGAGCCTCGCAGCACGCCATATCCTGCTCCAGTTGCACGCGGCCGATATGATCGCGACCGCTTTTAGCCTGCACCGGCAGGATGTACTGAGCGCCGGTCTTCTAGACTCCTAC
>JAQULN010000151.1 GCA_028718575.1 Candidatus Krumholzibacteriia bacterium
TGGATCATTCGCATATAACGACCGGGTCCGGCGGCCGCCGGTGCAGCCGGTTCGACGGCGGGCGCGGACTCGGCTGCGGCAGACCCGGTCGCGCGCAGAGCCCCTCGCACCTGCCGGCGAATTTCGGCGAGCTTGAACGGCTTGTTGATGTAGTCGTAGGCGCCCAACCGCATGGCGGCGACCGCCGTGTCGACATCTCCGTACGCCGTCATCAAGATCACCGGCAGCGTCCGGTTCTGGTTGCGCAACGCCTTGAGCAAGTCGAGACCGCTGATGCCGGGCAGCCTGAGGTCGGTCACCAACAAGTCGAACCCGCCGGCATGGCAAAGCGCCAGCGCCTCCTCCCCGGTTTTCGCGTCGGACACTTCATAGCCTTCCGCACCGAGCGCTTCGACCAGCGACATACGGATGGTGGCTTCGTCGTCGACAACCAGAATTCGCTGACTCATCAGGCCTCCCCGGCCAGCGATCTGCCGGCCGCAGCTTCCCGGGGCAACAGGACGAGTAGCCTGGTCACGGCTCCGTCGCGCTGCGCCCGGATCTCACCGCCATGGGCGTCCACCACCTTGCGGCAGTAGGCCAGTCCCAAGCCGGTTCCCGTGGTCTTGGTCGTGAAAAACGGCTGGAAGATCTGTTCCGGGTCGACGTCGCCGAACCCGGGTCCGTCGTCCTCGACGGCGAGGATCACACCCGGCGCGGTGCGCGCGCCGCCGGACATCGCATCCGGAAAGGTCAATTGCGCGGCCGACTGGAGACGGACGGCCACGGTTCCGCCTGGCTCCGCCGCGTCGACCGCATTGAGAACGAGGATGAGAACTACCTGCTTAAGCTTTGTAGAATCGCCATTTATAACTTCCGCCCCGCCGGTTATCGGAGCCAGGGTGACCGATTTCGCCGCGGCCACCGGCCGGATCATCTCGAGGCAGTCGCGGGCGAGTGGTGCCGGATCGACCGACTCCCGCAGCAGTTCGCACGGACGCACGAATTGCAGCATGTCGTTGATGGTCCGGTTGATGCGTTCGACTTCGGCGGTGATCAGATCGATGCGGTCACGCCGGGAATCGTTCGCCGGCAACGAATCCGCGAGCAATTCCGCCTGAGCGCTCAGCCCCATCAAGGGGTTGCGGATCTCGTGGGCCAGCGTCGCCGACATCGCCACCAGCGCCTCCGCCTGCTCGGCGCGCCGGCGGGCGGCGGCCGCCCGCTTGGCTTCGCTTAGATCCTCGAGAATCACCAGGAGCCAGCGGTCGTCCCGGCCGCGTCCGGCCATCGGCGCCGTCTGGATCCGCACCGGCAGCGATCGCTCATCCACGTCGCGCAGCAGCCCCTCCCCGCGGAACGGCCGCTGGCGCCGCAGCAGAGCCCGGAAACCGACACGTCGGCGGCCTTCGAAACGCAGCCGTCCGTCGAGGAAGATTTCCGGAAGATCATCGATCTCGGCGCCACCAGTCAAGGGCCGCTCGAGCAGGCGGCCGCGGCCGACCGCCAGTGCAGCGGCGGCGTCCTGGTTCGCGTCGCCGGCTGGCAGCCCCAGCAGAGCCCGGGCCGCACGGTTGACGAAGATCGAACGCCCTTGGGCGTCGCAGACCCAGATGCCGCTGCTGACCGTCTCCAGGACCCGCGTGTTGAAGGCGCCGATGTCGCGCAGGCGGTCGAGCATCTGGGCCGAAGCGACCTCTTCCGAAAGCACCACCTGAACCATCTGCAAGAAGGAGATGTTCATCGCCGAGCGCTGCCGGCGTTCCTGGGGATTGGCGAACAAGAGCAGCAGCATGCCGAGGCGGATTCCCTGATGCTCCAGCGGCAGCGCGGTGATGCGGCCTTCTTCCTGGTCGCCGCCGCGCCCGACCTGGAACACGCCCGGTGCGAGCAGGCTGCTGGCGACACCCGCGTCGAGCTGGCGATTGATACGCAGTAGAACCTTGTCCCAGGACTGTTCCTGCCAACGGTACGTCTGCCGCGGCGCGAACCGCCCGCCGCTTGCCGCGCGCAACACCAGAGCGCCGCCGGCCGCCCCGACGAAATCCGCCAGATGCGCCAGGATCTCGCGCAGGGTGTCGTCCCAGTTGCTGGCCAAGCTGAGTTCGCGGCCGAACCGGTAGAGCAGCGAGATCTGCGCCATGTGATCGCTGAGTTGTCGGTTCGCTGCTTCGAGCTGGTTCTGCGCGTCCAAGAGCGCGCCGGCCTCGGCGGCGGCCTCCTCGCGCACGCGCCGCTGGCTCGCCTGCAGCTGCCTTTGCAGGTCGGCGCTGTCCGCCTGGATGGCCCGGCTCGCCGCCAATCGATCCAGATCGGCGGCGGCGCGGTCGAGCAGGCGACGCCACTCGCTCAGCTCGGCCGCACCCGCGATCGCATCGTACAGACCCGCGCGGAAGCAGGCCGCGAGATCGGCCGCGGTCAATCCGTCGTAGACCAGGACGGTGAGAATTCCAGCGCCGCGCGCGACGGCCAGCCAGTCCGGGAAGCGGTCCCAGAGACCGTTCGCCAACAGCACCGTCGCGCGAACCAGCACGAGTTCGGCGTCGAGCCCGCCGGCCGCGGGTCGCGGCAACTGATCGACCGCCCGGCAATCCCAGCCGCAATTGCGCAGCGCAGGCACGGCGGGACCCAGCGCGACGAGTCGGTGCGTGGCGGCGTGGCGATCGTCGGCGCTCATGATCTCCCGCGGACGAGACTTCGGAGAACGGGCGATGACCGGAAGGGAGCGGGCAAACTGTAAGTTTATTGACCACCTCGGGCAAACAAAAAAAGGCGATGGCGCCATTCTTGGCCCGACCAGTCGGCCGCGGCCCCACGGGGCTGGTCGAAAACCTGGTCGCTGGTTCGCGCGGCGAGATCAGCCCGGGGGGTTCAGGCAGGTTCGTCGGTAACCAGTCAGATGCGTGCCGCTTTCTCGCGATGCTCGTTCGCGAACCACCGCCGTTAAAACAGGTCGGGGTCTAGGAGCAGCCGGCTGAGTCGCTCGGCGACCTGATCGCGCACTTCGGTCGACTGATAAAATCCGGCGGCCAGGCGCTCCCTCGCCTGCGCCACCTTGCCGGCGCGGACATCCGGCTCCTTCGCCACCTCTTGCCGGGCCATCTCCAACACCTGCCGCACGTCAGCAAACTGTTGCGCCTGGCTGGAAATCTCGGCGTGGTCGCTCACCGACAACGGCGGTCGATGCGTGCCGACGTCCTTGCCGCCGGCAGGATCGGCGTTCACCGGTTGCGAGGTCTTTTCGTAGCGGTCGGTCCGATAGGTCTTGCTCGTGACCGCCGGGTTGATCTTGTTCAGCGCCATGGCCTACCCTCTGGGTCGGTGGACACTACGTCGCTACCGCTTCACCAGCCACGCCGTGCAAGAGCGATACCCGCCGAACTTGGCGCGGCGGCTCTTTCCGCGGCAGGTCGGGCCACCGGTTCCGTCCGCTCAACAGCCCGCCCTGGAAGCTTCTGCCGCTCTGCGGCGATCCCGTCGCTTCACGTCCGCCTCGCGGGCCGGCGGCGAAGCGATGGAACCAGCCGCATGATTCCTGACCAAGTATCGGCAAATTCTGCGCATCTCTTGAGCGCAAACCTCGTCCGGCCCGAATCAGGTTCGCCATTTGATCTTTTGCAGCCGGTTCTCACGAATCATCCGGTTAAACGCTGTCGAAACCCCAGACAGCGAGATTCAGGCGTCCGACCACCGGCCGATCGCCCGTGCCCGGCGACCCGAGCCAAGTCCGCGGATCAGCGGAATCACCCGCTGTGGAGTTTTCAGCGGCCGGCGCCAGGCGCGCCAGGATATCCTGTCTTAAGACAGCCCATAACCCGCTCGGCCACAGATCTACCCCGGCCCCCTTGCGCACCGCGGCCGCGACGAGATCCCCTCGCCCTGCTGGCACGAGCACCCGCTGCGCCAGGCCGCGGTCGCGGGCCACGGCCAGCACGGGCAGCACCAGGTGCGCCGGGCCGCCCCATTCCGCGACATAGCCGGGAAAATCCTCCCCCTTGCCGCAGAACGCGTACGCCGCCAAACCGCGGCTGGTCTCCAGGACCAGGCCGCGCGTCCCGCACATGCCGTACAGGCGCGCGTCGTCGCCGGGTCTGCGCAGCGTGCGCAGGGGATGCTGGGCATAGAGCCGGGACACATCCGCCAAATCGCGCTCCTGGTAGGGACGGATTTCCCCCGTCCCGTGCAAGGCGTCATCCAGTCTCGCCGCGGTCAGGTCGACGTGGTACTCCCAGCCAGCCGCACGGAAGCCGCGACCGGAATAAATTTCCGGTTGGTCGCTCCAGAGGACGGCCAGCGGCACCTCCTGGTCCGCCAGCCAGCTCATCACATGCGCTTGGAGGCGCCCGCTGAGTCCTTGACCCCGCCGGTCCGGCCGGGTCACGACCGAGCCGATTCCGGCCACGCGGACCTCGCCCGCCGTGGTCGTAAATGTCCTTGTGAGAACGGTTAAGCCAGTCAGCCAGCCGCGTTCGTCGCGGCAGCCCCACATACCGGCCAGGTTCTCGGGCGACAAAACGACCGGAAAATCCTCGTCGGCGCGCGTCGATGCGGATTTCGGCCTCATTCCTGCATTGAGAAACGCGATGAAGTCCCCGTACTCCTCGGGACGAACCGTGCGAATCACCATGCGTGACCTCGTTTGGCGTGCAAAATGCACTGGTTCGCCGAATCGTGGGCAAAACGCCCGCTGGCCGAGACCCGGCCTCAGAGTACGGGAAAGCGGCGCCCAGGAGCAAGCTGCAACCTGAACGGTCGCGGCGGAGCGGCCAGAAGACACGGAGGAACGGTCATGGGTCTGCGGATCAACACGAACGTGGCGTCCTTGAACTCGCAACGCCACCTCTTCAACACCACCAACAAGTTCAACAAATCGATGGAGAAGCTCTCCAGCGGTATGCGGATCAACCGTTCGGGCGACGACGCCGCCGGCCTCGCGATCAGTGAAGGCCTCAAGAGCGATATCCGCGCGCTGGATCAGGCGAGCCGCAATGCCGCCGACGGCATCTCGCTCGTTCAGGTCGCCGAAGGCGCCCTCGACGAGGTCAACAACATCCTGCTGCGCATGCGCGAACTCTCCGAACAGGCCGCGACCGAAACGCTCGGCGAGGCCGAGCGCGGCTACCTGGACCAGGAATACCAGGAACTGTTGAGCGAGATCGATCGCATCAGCGCGACGGCCGAGTTCAACGGCATCAATCTGTTGGACGGCACGGCCGGCAACCTCGACGTGCAGGTCGGCATCGGCACGGACGTGGCGACCAGCGCCGTCTCCATCAACCTGTCCAACGCCATGGACACGGCGTACCTCGCCCTCTCCGGCACCTCCCTGGTCGGCTCGCCTCCCGATGGCGGCGATACGGCTCGCGCCTTGATCGGCGTGATCCGCGACGCGTCGGGCACGGTCAGCCAGACCCGCGCCGCCTTCGGCGCGGCACAGAACCGGCTCGAGACGTCGATCCGCAACATCGCGATGACCGCGGAGAACCTGGCCGCCGCGAATAGCCGTATTCGCGACGTCGACGTCGCCACCGAGACCTCGACGATGACCAGCTTGCAGATCCTGCAGCAAGCCGGCGTCGCCGTGCTCGCACAAGCCAACATGACCTCGCAGCTCGCGCTGAACCTGTTGCAGCGCTGACCGCGCCGGACGGCTCCGGCCCGGTCGCTTGCTCCGCCGCTGGCGGGGCGCGCTAGAAACAGCGCGCCCCGCTACAATGCCTCGGGTCTTTGTATCCTCCCGCAGAATTTCCTCAAGCGCCGCCGCCGCCGGACGATGCCCATCGCACAGGCCGCGTTTCAAGACGCCACGGATGGCCGCCGAAACGCACGCTGCAGGGCCGCGAAAGCCGCGCCTGATCGCGATTTCAAGGAGGAAACCGCATGGGCATCAGGATCAATACCAACATTGCGTCCATCAACACGCGCCGCCATCTCTACAACGCCACCACCGCGTACAACAAGGCGATGGAGAAACTCTCCAGCGGCCTGCGGATCAACCGCGCCGCCGACGACGCGGCCGGTCTGGCGATCAGCGAGGGGCTCAAGAGCGATATCCGCGCGCTCGAACAGGCCAGCCGCAACGCCAGCGACGGCATCTCCATGGTGCAAGTGGCCGAGGGGGCACTGGACGAAGTCTCGACCATCCTGCTGCGGTTACGCGAGCTGGCCGAACAGAGTCTCAACGGCACCTTGACCGATGTCGAGCGCAGTTATCTGGATAGCGAATATGCGGCGCTTTTGAGCGAGATCGATCGCATCTCGCTCTCCGTTGATTTCAACGGGCGAACCCTGCTCGACGGAACCGGCGGCAGCGTCGCGATCCAGGTCGGTATCGGCACCGCCGCGTATGACCACATCGACGTCGATCTCTCCAACAGCATGGACGCGGCGGGCCTGCTCCTGGCGGCCGGGGTCGGCACAGCTGCCGATGCCGCGACGGCCATGGACGAGGTCGTCGCCGCCGTCTCCATCGTCAGCAACGCGCGTTCGAGCTTTGGGGCGATTCAGAACCGTCTGGAGAGCTCGATCCGCAACATCAACAACCAAGCCGAGAACCTGTCCTCGGCGAACAGCCGCATCCGCGATGTGGATGTGGCCCGCGAAACCTCGAACCTGACGAGCTGGCAGATCCTGCAGCAAGCCGGCGTCTCGATGCTGGCTCAGGCCAACATGAGCTCCAACCTGGCGCTCAAGCTGTTGCAGGGTTGATCGCCGGCGAACCTGGTGCCGGGCCCGGCGCCGGGAAGGTTCGCGGACCGTCCGCGCGGCGCAGCCGCCGGACACAAGCAAGCCGGTTGGCGGTGCCGGTAAGACGATCGGCCCCGGCCGCCGGTAATCCCCGCCCCCAGGGATGGGGGCGGTCTGAGCCCAGCAAGGAGGAACACCATGGGCATCCGGATCAACACCAACGTCGCGTCCATCAACACTCAACGGCACCTGTACAACACGACCATCAACTTCAACAAGTCCAGATCGGAA
>JAQULN010000152.1 GCA_028718575.1 Candidatus Krumholzibacteriia bacterium
CGCGGCCCGCTGGTTTCCCGACTCTCAGCAGCTCGCGTTCATCAGCCGCGTGTGGCCGGACCTCGCCGGCTGGCAGGAGCAAGGCGCCCGGCTCCAGGAACAGAAAGACAGCAAGGTGTCGGCCCGCGCCTGGGACCAGGCGCCGGTGCGCTACTGGGACCGCTGGCTGGACGATCGCCAGGCCCACGTCTTTGTCATCGGGATCGGCGGCGGCGAGCCGGCCCCCGTTACGCTCGGCAGCGGGCTGCAGCTCTCGCGATCGGCGCCGGGACGCGGATCCTACGACATCGCGCCGGACGGGCGAGAGATCGCCTTCGCGGCCGACATCGACACCACCGGCGTCGACGCGAACAATGACATCTTCGTGATCCCCGTTGGCGGCGGCCCGGCCCGCAACCTCACCCGCGACAACCCGGCGGGCGACACATCGCCCCAGTACAGTCCGGACGGGCGCTGGCTCGCCTTCCAGCGGCAGCTCGTCAAGGGCTTCTACGCCGACCGCCGCCGCCTCGTGTTGCACGACCGCGCCAAGGGAACCAACACCGTCGTCACGGAGGACCTCGATCGCTCGGTGGGCAGCCTCCAATGGCAGCCCAACAGCCGGTCGGCGTTCATGAGCGTCGACGACGCCGCGCACGAACGGGTCTATCGCCTCGATCTGCCGGCGGGCAAGGCTGAGCCGGTCACGAGGGAGCATTCCTTCTCGTCGCTCGTCCTGTCGGCCGACGGCAAGGTGCTCGTCGGCCTGCGGCAGAGCTTCGTCGAGCCGCCCACTCTGGTGCGCATCGACCCGCGTACAGGAGCGGTCACCAAGCTCTCCGCGTTCAACGACGACGTCCTCGCGGACGTTGCCTGGGGTCGCTACGAAAGCGTCTCCTACCCGGGTGCCGACGGCGCGCCGATCCAGATGTGGATCGTCTACCCGCCCGACTTCGACCCCGCCCGACGGTGGCCCCTCTACCTCCTCTTGCACGGCGGCCCGCACAGCGGCATCACCGACAGCTTCCACTGGCGTTGGAACGCCCAGGTCTTCGCCGGCTGGGGCTACGTGACCGCCTGGCACAACTTCCACGGTTCGAGCGGGTTCGGACAGGCGTTCACCGACGCGATCAATCCTCTGCAAGCGGAGCTGCCGTATCGCGACACGATCAAGGCGGCTGCCTATTTCGCGGACCAACCATGGATCGACGCGCAGCGACTGGCCGCCGGCGGCGGCTCCTATGGCGGCTACCTCGCCACGGTCCTGCTCGGGCGGGAGCATCCGTTCCGCACGCTGGTGGCCCACGCCGCGGTCTACAACTGGTACACGCAGATCGGGTCGGACTACGGCGCCGGCAAGCGCCGCTTCGGCGAGTTCTGGGACGAGCCGGACCAGTATCGCGCGTCGTCGCCGCATTACGGAGCCGGCCGCTTCGCCACGCCCACGCTCGTGATCCACGGCCAGCTCGATTACCGCGTGCCGTTGAACCACGGCCTCGAGTTGTTCAACACGCTGCAGAAGCGGGGCGTACGGTCGCGACTGCTCTACTACCCGGACGAGAATCACTGGATCCTCAAGCCACACAACTCGCTGCACTGGTACGGGGAAAAGCGGGCCTGGCTCGCCGACCTCGTCGGCGAGGGGCCCGGCCAATGACCCTCGACATGGCGATCGTGTTGGGGTTGGCGGTGGGGGCGATCGTTCTGTTCGCCACCGAGCGGCTGCGGATCGACCTGATCGCCATGTTGCTGATGGGGACGCTCTTGTTGCTGGGACTGGTGTCCCCCGACGAGGGCGTTGCGGGTTTCTCCAACCCGGCCACTGTGACCGTGGCCGCCATGTTCATCATCTCCGCGGCGCTCTATCGCACCGGTGCGGTGTTGGTCTTGGGCCGGGCCTCGGCCTGGGTCTTCGAACGCAACGTCTGGGCGGGCCTCGTCGTGATGATGGTGAGCGTGGGCCTGCTCTCGGCGTTCATGAACAACACGCCGGTGGTTGCGATCTTCATGCCGATCGTCTTGTCGGTCGCAGCGACCGTCCGCATCAGCCCCTCGAAGCTCCTGATGCCGCTGTCGTTCGCCTCGATGTTCGGCGGCGTCTGCACCCTGATCGGCACGTCGACCAACCTCCTGGTGAGCGCGATCGCCGCCCGCAGCGGCTACGAACCGTTCCATATGTTCGAGTTCACGCGATTCGGTCTGGTGCTCTTCGCCGTCGGCACCGCCTACATGCTGCTCGTCGTGCGCTGGATCCCTGACCGCCGCGCGGTGCAGGAACTGACCCGCGAGTACGGTATGGGCCGCTACATGACCGAGGTCGAACTGCAGGAAGACGCCTGCTCGATCGGCTTTCCGCTGGCCGAGAGCCCGCTCGTGCAAGAGGTCGGCGTCGAGATCCTGGAGATCAATCGCCGCGGGCACCGGATCTTCGTTCCCCACCCGCGTACCGAGCTGCAAGCCGGCGACACCCTGCGCGTGGTCTGCGACGTCGATCGCATCAAGAGCCTCGCCGAGCGCCAAGGCATCCGCCTGAAGCCGCGCAAGCTGAAGGACACGGACATGGAGACCGCCGAAACCGTGCTGGTCGAGGCGGTGGTGGCACCGGGTTCGGTCCTGGTGGGCGAGACGCTCAAATCGTCCAGATTTCGCAACGTGTTCGGCGCCAACGTGTTGGCTTTACGGCACCGCGGCACGGTCGTGCACGAGAAACTCGGCAACACGACCTTGCTGGGCGGCGACGTGCTCTTGATCGAAGCCCGCAGCGACCACCTGGACATCCTGCGCAACCACGAAGCCTTCGTCATGGTCAGCGAAGTGGCGCTGCCGGTCTTCCGCCGCGAGAAGGCGCTGTTGGCGTTGGCCGTCGTCGCCGGCGTGGTCGTGACGGCCGCCCTGGGCATCGTGCCGATCTTGGTCAGCGCCGTGGCGGGGTCGGTGTTGCTGGTACTCTCGGGCTGCCTGCAGCCGGAAGAGGCCTATCACGCCATCGATTGGAAGGTGATTTTCCTGCTCGCCGGCGCGCTGAGCCTGGGCACCGCCCTGGAGAACAGCGGCGCCGCGGTGATGCTGTCGTCGTTGCTGATCAAGACCGCGGCCACGCTGGGACCGGTGGCGGTGATCTCGGGTCTCTATCTGGCGACCTCGCTGATGACCGAGAGCATGTCCAACAACGCCACGGCCGTCCTGCTGGCGCCGATCGCCATCGGCGCCGCGCAGCTGATGAACGTCGATCCGCGGCCCTTGTTGATGGCCGTGACGTTCGCCGCGTCAGCGAGCTTCATGACGCCGGTCGGTTATCAGACCAACACGATGATCTACGGGGTCGGGCAGTACCGATTCCGGGACTTCCTGCGGGTCGGCGGGCCGCTGAACCTGATCTTCTGGGTGCTGGCCACGTTCCTGATCCCGGTCTTCTGGCCCTTGACGCCCCTGACGCCGCTGCCCTGAGCCGCGAGGCGCCGGCGCGGCGGTTCAAGGCAACAACGCGAGTTCGACCCGTTCGCCCGGCAGGAGCCGGCAGCCCTCGGGCAGGCTGATCAATATCGGCAGCGCTTTCTCAGGCCGCATCCCGGGCGCCAGCATGTCCTCGGGCAGCAGCTCGAGCTGGGCCGAGACGTGCAGGACCTCGCCGACGCCGGCGCCGCCCTCGCGGGTGCGGGCCTGGACCCTGACCGCCATCCCCACCTGCGGCCGGACGCGGATCGGCTGGCGCAAATAGGCGATGATGCGGTCGCTGGTCTCGGCCATCACAGTCAGCAACGGCTCGCCTGCCAGCACGTGCTCGCCAGGATTGCGGTAGATCAACCCCACCATGCCGTCGAGGGGCGCGCGCAGCGTCACCGGCCCGAGTTCGGCCTCGACCTCGCGCAGGCGCTCTTCGTGCAACCGGATGGCCGCGCGCAACGGATCCTCGGGCGACGTCAACGCCGGCAGATGCAGCCGCGCCAGGTCTTCCGTCAGCGACGACACCAGTTCCTGCCGGCCGCTCACCTCCGCCGCCAGCGCGGTGTGCGTCGCCATGGCGACTTCGTAGTCGGCGTCGGACGCCATACCCTCGGCGTGCAGGCGTCGGATGCGCACATACTGGTTCTCGGCATGGACCAGGTTCACTTCGGCCGAGGCCAGATCGACCCGCTGGTTCATCAGCTCGACGCGCAGGCGCTCGTAATCCAGCGCCGACCGCTGGCGGCCGACCACAGGGTCGAAGCTATGCAGCAGCAGTTCCAACTCGGCGCGGATTACCGCCAGACGCGATTCCAATAATACAGGGTCGGTGGTCATGACCATGGCCAGCGGCTCGCCACGATGGACTCGCTCAAATGGCCGGACGTGCATCTGCACGACCTGTCCCGTCACGGGCACGACCACTTCCGCGCGCTGGGCCTGGGCTTCGCCGATCAATTCCACCGGCAGGACGTGATCGCGCCAGAGGCGCGTCACCACCGCGACCAACAGCAGGAACACCACCAACGGCAGTGCCTGTGCGCGCCAGCGCCGCAGCCGGCGCGGCCAGGGAATCGCAATCCTGTCAGCGACATGTTTTGCCATGGATCACACTTCCGATTCGTCTTCAGCCAGAAGGCTCACGACGCGGGAAACGCCGTCGGTCCGTTCGAGCTCGGCAACCAGCTCGGCGACGCGTTGCGGATCGCGCAGCAATAGGCGGTAGGAGAGATCGGCCCCGGCCCCCGTCGCGTCGGTGCGCTGGCCGGCGCACTGGATCCGGTCGCCGTGCCGCCGCAGCACCTGCACCACCGGCGCCACGTCACCCAGCGGCAGGCCCCAGTGGAAGTTGAGGATCAGGTCGTAACGTTGCCGGGTGCCGAATTCGGTCCACCACAGGAACAACATGATGGCGGCGGTCCCCAGGCACCCGATCACCGCTAGCGTGTATTTCTGCGTGCCGGCTGCCATGCCCACGACGAGCACGCAGAGGATGTGCGCCGTATCGAGCGTGTCGCGCACGATGTTCCGGAACCGCACGATCGCGAAAACCGCCATCAGCCCGAACGCGGTGATGAAGTTGTCCACCATCACCATCATGACCAGGGCCACGATCACAGGGATGACGATCAGCGAATTGACGAACGACCGCGAGTAGGACAGGCTGGTGTGCGTGAACATGTAGACCCAGGCCAGCACCATGCCGCCGGCCAGCGCCACCGCGAGGCTCAAGATCACATGCGGCATCGACGCGAAGCCGAGCCCCTGGTCGCGGGTCAACGCATCGACGAACCTGTCCACACCCGCCATCCCTTCCGGCGTTCGCCGGTTTCGAACCGGGTCAACCCTGTGCGCGCAAGGCCAGCCGGCGGCGGACCTCGCAACGCTCCCGGACGTTCAGGAACCGATGCTCCCCCAACGCAATGACTCCGTCGACGTACTTCGCCGCCGAGCCCTGGCGGAGGTCGAAGTGCTGGACCAGCGCCGACAACCAGCGCGGGAAACGGTCGGTGAACTTGATTTCCAGCACGGTCAAACTGCCAAAGACAAGTGTCAAGCCCTCCAGTTCCGTCGCCAAGCTCGCGTCGAAATCCGGGCCGGTCCGCACGCGGCGATCCATGGTCACACGGACGGCACTGTCCGGCGTGAGCCAGGCTTCGCGGTGATAACCGACGTGCGTTTGCGGAACCGCGCCGAGCGCGCGGCGATAGGCGCAGAACTGCATCAGGGCCATCAACTGCGCATCCTCGCGCTCGACCAGATCGTCCCTGGTCGGGGGCCGGCCCCCCAGCAATTCGGGCAACGCGGCGCGGCGCACCATCGCACGCTGCTTGCAGATGACGCTGTCCCGGCGCGCCTTGATCTCGAAGAACAGCGGCGAGTTCCCATTGCGGTCGTAGTACCGTACGCGCAGCTTGTAACGATTGCGATCGCCGTTGACCGTGGACTGGAACAGCTTCAGATCCCGCGAATCCAGGTACAGACTGTGGACCGGGTAAGCCAGATCGGCTTGCTTGGCCGAGTGGGGGTCGGGGTCGAGGTACCCGGACACGAAGTCACGGATCGGACCCTCCAAAACCGAGGGAATCCGATACTTCAATTCAAAGCGCTGCTTCTGGTAACAATGCATGCGGTAACCCCGGGACAAGACGCTTTGTTAATTTTACCATATTTTAACGTAAGACAGAAGAGGCACTTGAACCGTTAACCCGGAACAACGCTCGAATTCTCGCGATCACCGCTCCCAGAGCGCTGCATACCGGGCCGCCGCGGCCGTAGCCGCTTGCGGACCGACCCGCAGCGCTACGAGCCGGCGCCCTTCCCCCACTGCGGCGCCGCCCAAGGGTGCCAGTTCCCTCCGCGCGAAATCCCGCCGGCTGACCAACAAGGACCGCGCCAGAATTCCGGCCACATCGGTTCCGATTTGTTCGTCTGTCCCGGCGTGGAGCCGCCAACCGTCGCGGCGATGGACCTCCAGCACCACGAACGCGCGATCGGGGCGCCGCACCTGCAACGCGCGCAGTTCGAGCGGAACGGTTGGATCGACGAACACGGTATCAAGAGGCGCGGCCGCAAGAATCTCACCCAGTTCCGCGTCGACTGCCGCCAGCGCGCGCGGCCGGGCCGCGGCCATGAGGTGCGTCGACTGGATGCGATGCCACCAGACCTCGGCCAGACCCATGGACCGGACGCGCGGCGCGACCAGGATCTCGACAGGCGGCTGCCGGTACGGGGCGGCGAGAAAGTACGCGGTCTGCAGCGCGATCAGACCGGCCAGCAACCATCGTCGCGGCCGCGCGGCGATCCGGGCCGCAAGCAGCGCGACGAGCGGAACCACGAGCACGAGGGCGTAGCCCTTTTGATAGTGTCCCAACAGGAAGAACAACGCCGGCGGCACCAGCCAGATGAGTAGCAGATTGCGCGCGCCGGGAGCGAGGTCGGACCGGCGCCAGGCGCGACACTGGCCAGCGATCGCGAGCAGCGCTACCGATGCGACGAGCGTGGCCAACAACGGGGACA
>JAQULN010000153.1 GCA_028718575.1 Candidatus Krumholzibacteriia bacterium
GAGACAGATCCTTCCGGGTCCGTCGCAAGCGGCCCGCCGCCGCCGACCGGCGCCGCCGGCGACATCGACACCGCCAAACAGGCCGACGTCGAGCGATGGACCCATGAACCACGGCGCGGGGCGGGGTGGATGGAACGCCTGGCCGAGGTCAACACGGAGTTGTGGCTCATCCTGTCGCTGCTGATCATCGCGGGCACCGCCAATTACCTCGTGGTGTCTCAGAAGATCGTACTGGGTTTCTACACGCTGCCGACTGTCTTCGCGGCCTACTTTCGCGGCCGGCGGCATGCCACCCTCACGGCCGTCGCCAGCGCGCTGCTGGTCGGCCTGCTCACCCACTTCAAACCGTCGTTGTGGTCGGATGGACAGATCTCCGGCTTGCTGAACGGACAACTGCTGGACATTGTCGCGTGGGGTTCCATGCTGATCCTCACCGCGTACGCCATGGGCACGCTTTACGAGCGTCAGGCCGCCCGCTCGCAAGAACTCCAGCAGACCTACCAGGGACTGTTGCTGATGTTGCGCCAGTTCATCAACAACGACAAGTACAACGAGAACCACTCCTATCGCGTTTCGGTCTACGCGGTGACAATCGCACAGCACATGGGCTTGAGTCCGGACAGGTTGGAACTGGTGCGGGCGGCGGCTCTCCTGCACGACCTGGGCAAGCTGGAAACCAGCCGCGAAGTTCTTCACAAAGCGGCCGAGCTGAGCGCATCGGAGTTGCGCGAAGTGCGCCAACACGCGCAGCGCGGCGCGCCCATGCTCGAGCCGGTCGCCGCGAGCATGGGCCGCATCTTGCCGATCATCCTGGCCCATCACGACCATTTCGACGGCAGCGATTATCATCCTCTGGCCAGCGAGGACATCCCCCTGGAGGCGCGGATTATCTCCGTCGCCGATGTCTACGACGCCTTGACGAGCGATCGTCCCTACCGCAAAGCGTTTTCCCCGCACGACGCCAAGGAGATCATCCTGGCGGGCAGCGGCAAGGAATACGATCCGCAAGTGGTGCTGGCGTTGCGCCGCGCCATGGAGCGGGGTTTGCTCGAGGTGCCGGAGATCTACGTCTGAATCGCCGCGTCGCGGGTCCGCAGGCAAGAGGGCCGGGGATTCCTTCCCGGCTCGGCCGTTGCAGGGGATCGAATCAACTGCAGAAGACCTATTTGAACAGCGCTTTCACGCTGGACCACGTGTTGTTTTCGGTGACGATGATCTGTTCCAGGTTCGTGTAGAGGATCCAGTTCCACTGCATCGGGTTCGAGAGGATTTCCTGGTCCCAGCTCGCGCCGACCCAGAACATCACCTGTGCCCCAGGCTCGCCGGCGCAGTCGCCGCTGAGCTGGTACATCGCTGTGATGTACTCGGCGTCGCCATCAACCGACGTCCCGATTGTCGCCTGATATGTCGCGGGCGCCATGGATCCAAGTTAACTCCTAGCGGAAATGCTGAATTTACGGCCGCGGGAATCGAGCTATGGTAACGGGGCCTATCAAGAAAGGAGGCTAATAATGGTGCAATCTTCGAAAGCTGGATGCGCGCGCCCGACCGGCGGCCTGGTTGGTCAGCCGCAAGCGCCCGCACAAGATCAACAGGCTCCGAGCGCGACCAAGGAGGCGACGCAGATGATCCATGTCGGCAAGCAAGCACCTGATTTCACGGCCCCGGCTTACCACAAGGGCGAGTTCACGGCGGTCAAGCTGTCGGACTATCTCGGCAAATGGGTGGTCCTGTGTTTCTATCCGGGCGATTTCACCTTCGTCTGAGCGACCGAGATATCGGCGGTCGCCGATAAACACGAACAGTTCGCGAAGCTGGGGGTCGTGGTGCTGTCGATGAGCGTCGACAGCATTTTCGTGCACAAGATGTGGAACGACCACGAGATCTCCAAAATGGTCGAGGGGGGAGTTCCGTTTCCGATGCTCTCGGACGGCGGCGGCAAGGTCGGGGCGGCCTATGGCATTTACGATGCCGAAGCCGGCGTGGAGAACCGCGGCCGGTTCATCATCGATCCCGACGGTTTGATCCAGGCCTACGAGGTCCTGACGCCGCCCGTCGGGCGGCATGTGGCTGAGACGCTGCGGCAAATTCAAGCTTACCAGTACGTGCGCGCGAGCAAGGGCACCGAGGCCACGCCGTCGGGCTGGAAGCCGGGCAAGCCGACGCTCAAACCGGGGCCGGCGCTGGTCGGCAAAGTCTGGGAAGTCTGGCAGACCAGCATGGAATCCGATTAACCGGCCAGTGCGCGTCCGCCGCTCGTGTTCAGCGGGTTGTGCAGGCTAGCGTGTGCACGCTTCCGCCTCCGGCAACCGCGTTGCCGGAGGCGTCATAGAGCGTGGAGGTTGCCGTCCCGGTGCCATTGAACGTCACCACGGAGTAGTACGGCGGAAACTCGCAGCGGACCGTCCCCGTCGGGCAGCCGCCGGTTGCGCCGCGGGAGATTCCCGGGGGTTGAATCTCCCACGTCACCGCGAACGCTTGATCCATGTTGAAGCTCGGCGAAGAATAGTTGTAGTCGAAGTCATACCCGCCGTCGCCATTGAGTAGCAGCGTGCCGGTGCCCATGCCGGTGATGTTCGAGCCATAGAAGTATGTGTAGTCGTACGTGATAGTCGCTGCTTCGATCTGCTGCAGGTAATGGCCGATGCCGGTCATGCTGTGGTTCACGCTCGCCGCGCCGAGCGCACTCTGCTGCGGGATGCCATCGTCGTCGAGGTACTGGACCCAGTAGAACCAATGGTAGGTCGTGCCGCCGGCGGCGTATTCATAGTCGTATTCCCAGCGCTGGTTTTCCTCGCTCCAGCCGTAGTTCTTGCCGGCATCGACGCCGGCTGTCTTGCCGACACCGCCGGCCAGCGTGGCCATGGACTCGACCAGCGTGACCGCCTGCACGGCGGAAGCCTGCGACTGCGCCACGGCCATGGCTTGGTCGAATTGCGCCGCCGGTGGATTCTGGCCGCCGGTGCCCGGCCGGCCGGGGTTCTTGTCGTCGCTGCCGCAACCGGCGAGACCGAGGCAGATCAGCGAGGCGAGAGCCGCCGCGGCGCGGCTTTTCCAGCGGGGAGTGAGCAATCGAAGCATGAGGGCGACCTCCAGGGAGCGGGCGAAGTAACCGGCAGGATAACGATCAAGTCATCGACGTATACCGGAGCTTATATATCCGGCTTATAGACTTATTGCAAGCAGAAATTAGAGAATTCGCGAGGAACCGCGTGAATTGGTCCATGGCGAGCGGCGACATTCCACGTTCACTCGATCGTAATCGGACCTTAACCAAGACCTTACGCGACGTAGATACCGTGCAGCCGTTAGTGCGAAGCGGACGTCGGTTGTCTGACGCTGTTTCGGAGTGCGCCAAGGAGGCAGGTTGCATGCGAAGCGGTTGCGTCGCCATCGCGGTCCTGAGCTGGTTGACCATGGCGGCGGGGATAGCGTCCGCCGAAGGCAGTTTGACGGGACAAGTCAAAGACAGGGACTCCGGCGAGGAATTGATCGCCGTCGATGTCGTGTTGGTGGGCGCGGGGCTGGCCGCGCAGACCGATTTGTTCGGCCGCTACAGCTTCGACGACGTGCTGGCCGGCGCCTACAGTGTGCGTTTCTCCTACCTCGGCTACAACACGCGTGTGATCGACGACGTCCGTGAGGTCGACGGCGAAACCCGCCGCCTCGACGCCGTGCTTGAGAGTTATCGCGCCAACGCTATTGACGACATCATGATTACGGGCACCCGCATACTATCGACCGAGGGCGCAGTACTCGCCGACCGCAAGCAGGCCGCCGTGGTGGGCGATGCGATCAGCGCGGCCCAGATTTCCCGTTCGCCGGACGGCCAGGCAGGCGACGCCCTGAAGCGGGTGACCGGCCTGCTCGTCGACAGCGGTGGCTACGTCAACGTGCGCGGCATGCCCGACCGCTACAACGTGATCGTCGTCGACGGCGCGGTGGCTACCTCGGTCGATCCCGACCTGGACCGCAAGAGCTTCAACTTCGAGATGATCCCGTCCAACCTGCTGTCCAGCCTGCAGGTTTTCAAGACGGCCCTGCCGGACATGCCCGGCGATTTCACCGGCGGCTTCGTACGCGTCAACACGTTCGAGTTCCCGGAATCGCAGACCACTCAGGTCAGCATCCAGTCGGGATGGAGCGAGGAGTCCAGCGACCAGGTCTTCTTCCGCGACGCCCACCGGGGCTCGGCCGACTGGTACGGGCGCGATGACGGCGGCCGGGATCGTCCCGCGCCGCTCGTCGATGCAGGCCGGTTGCCGAGCGACACACCCTGAGCTTCAAGAACCTGCTGGGACGCAACACGGAGGATTCCTTCCTATCGGCCCGGAAGCGAGACAACGCCCTGGCCTACCGCTACGTGCTGGAATGGGAGGAGAAGGAGCAGCTGACCAGCAGCCTGGTCGGTTCGCACGGGCTGCCCTTGCCGGGCTTGAAACTCGATTGGCGCGCCTTCTACAACGAGAACCGGGCCAAGGACACGACCGGCCCCGCGCCGCACTCCGTAAGAAGCGGATGAAAACTCCGCGAAAATGTACTATTATTATACCTCTAGTTCGTTCGCGTGTGGCTGATCACCGTTTCGACCGGGAGCCCGCTCGCTGATGCGACATTTTCAACTCTTGCACCGCAGCCTCTTGCCGCTGCTGCTATTGATCCTGTCAGCGACCGGGCCGCTGGCCGAACCGCCGCCCGGTTACTACGCCACCGTGGACACATCCAATCCCGATGCTTTGCGGACGACGCTCAACGCGGTCATCCGCGGCCACGTCAAGATTCCCTACACCTCCTCGGCGACCGACACCTGGGACGTGCTCGAGCTCGCCGATCAGGATCCCCTCGACGCGAACCGTATCCTCGATGTCTATCGCAATCTGAGCCACCCGAAGTACTCCGGCGGCAACGACTACTACAATCGCGAGCACACGTGGCCGAACAGCTACGGCTTCCCCAACAATACCAGTTCCAACCTGCCGTACACCGATTGCCATCACCTTTTTCTTTGCGACATCGCCTACAACAACTACCGGGGCAATCGCATCTTCGCGGACTGCGAATCCGGCTGTACGGGGTATCCGACCGCGGTGCATGACGGGATCAGCGGCGTCAACTACACCCGCGACGCGACGCCCGTCGGCATCTGGGAGACATGGCACGACCGCCGCGGCGACGTCGCACGGGCCATCCTCTACCTGGATGTCCGCTACGAGGGCTTGGGCAGCGAGCCCGACCTGATCGCCACCGATGATGTGGCGCTGATCGTCGCCTCGGCCACCGGCAGCAACGAACCGATCGCCTACATGGGCCTGTTGACCACGTTGCGGCTCTGGCACGCGGAAGATCCGCCGGACGCGAAGGAACGCCACCGCAACGATGTGGTCTACATCTACCAGCAGAACCGCAATCCCTTCATCGATTACCCGGAATGGGCCGAGATGCTCTTCGGCGATCCCACCGCCGCGCCCGACCTGCCGCCGGCCTGGGCGGCGCGGGTGCAGATCGCCGGCGTGGCTCCAAACCCCTTCAATCCAGTCACCGCGATCACTTACCGCGTGTCCGCGCCGGGTCCAATCTCGCTGGACATCTTCGCCCTCGACGGCCGGCGCGTGCGGACTCTGGCGGCGGGTGTCCACGCCGCCGGGGAGTACCGGCTCATCTGGGACGGGCGCGGCGACGATGCCGGCGCCGTCGCCAGCGGCGCCTACGTGCTGCGTCTGGCGGGGGGCGGCGACATCGACCGTGCCAAGCTCCTGCTCTTGAAGTAATCTGTCGGCGAGATTCACGGGCGCCAAAGGAGCGAACGATGTCCGAGGTTCATCTGATTCTGTCGATTCCCCAGGGTGTGATCACCGCCACGTCGCTCGGTGTCGAGGGACTCGCCTGGCACCGCAGCCCCGGTTCCGGCAAGCACTTCAAGGGCCGCAAACTTTTCGTCGAGCTCGCGGTCGCGGACGGTCAACCCGATTTCGAATACCTCGACGAGGGCGGCTGGCGCGACACGAGGGGCGATACCATCAGCGCCTTGGCCGCAGCGACCGCCGGCAAGCGCACCAAGACCGCGCTGTCGAACAACGCCTTCTCGTGTACGCCGATCGAAGCGTACCGCCGCATCTATCTGGTGAAGACCGGCGGCGAGGTGCTGGAGATGGAGCCCGGCGGCCAATTGCACGCCTTCAAGTCCAGCGACTGCCGCGAGGAGATGTCGCCCGCCGAGGTGGCGTCGGCCGCCGGTTGCGCCACGCCGAAGGAGCGCAAGCGCCACATCTATATGGTGATGTGTCCCATCCAGCTCCTGCTGGTGTCGAACCTCACGCCGATCGAGTATGCCTGGTATGCCACGCACCGGCCCGGCAAGGTCTTCCGCCAAGTCGTGTTCACCGAGCTGCGCGCCGAGCAGACCCATCTCGCGGCCCAGAGCCGTTTCACGGACGCGCGTCTGGAACTGGAAATGCAGCCGGAGAAGAAGACCAAGACGGTGGTGTCGGAAGACTGTCTGAACGAAGTTCCGTTCCATGTCTGGCTGGGCTACGGGCGCCGGTCCGAGGGCGGCCTCTACGTGGCCGACCAGTCCCATCTCGGGCTGTGGCGCTTCCCCGCTACGATTCCGCTAAATTGGGACAGGGTAATGGGATAGGGTCGCGCTCGCAGAACATCCGTATGACGTTGCCAGACCCATCGCGATCGTGGTAAAATTATTGCAACCGCAGTCGGGACCAGACGTACCTGACTTGTCTCGGAACGGCCCCGCGAATCGGGCGGGGCGCCGAGCGGGTCTCCGGAGGCAAAACCGTACCCCACGACGACTAGCGACCTGCTTCGCTCCTCCGGTCTCGCGTCCGGCCCCCGCTCCAACCACGGGCCCGGTCTG
>JAQULN010000154.1:0-5623 GCA_028718575.1 Candidatus Krumholzibacteriia bacterium
CGTGGCGGGCGGACTCACTGGGCTGGCCGTGATCGCCCGACTGGCGCTCGGCGTGCCATTCAGCGTGGCGCTCTTGGCGCTCAACGTCCCGCTCTTGATCATGCAGTGGCGTCTGCTCGGCGGTTTTCGTTCGATCGTGCGGACAATGACCGGGGTTACTGTCCTCGCGGTGATGACTGAAGTGCTGCAACCGTTGCTGCCGGCGGTCACGGAGGACCGGCTGCTGATCATCACCTACGGCGGCGTCCTGGCCGGGCTCGGTCTGGCGATGGTGTTCCAAGGCCGCGGCACAACGGGCGGAGCCGATATCCTGGCGCGGCTGTTCAATCGCTATCGCGGCTGGAGGATCGGACGCACCATGCTGGGTTTGAACGTGATCGTCTACACGCTCGCTGGCCTGCTCTTCGGCCCGGAACCGGCCATGGTGGCGCTGCTGCTTTCCTATGTGATGAGCCGGACGCTCGATGCGGTGCTGCACGGACTGGCCTCGAGCCGGGTGGTCATGATCGTGACCGCCGAGCCGGGCAAGGTGCGACAGGCGGTGGTGCATATCATGGGCCGCGGCTTGACCCTGATTCCCGCGACCGGGGGCCATAGCGGGCGCCGCAAGGGGTTGCTCTACGCCGTGATTCCGCGGGCGGATATCCAGCGCCTCAAGCTGCGCGTGCTAGATAGCGACCCTGAGGCATTCATCACGGTGATGACGCCGCGCGAGGCCGTGGGCGGCTTCAACCTGAAACCGCAGGATTGACCGACCGGATCGACCCGCCGGATGCCGGCGTCTTCTGGAGCCAGCCGTCCACCAGGGCGCTCTTTGTTATTGAACGCAGATCAGTCGCGCGACCTGTTGCCGGCCGCCGGCCGTGATTCGCAGGAGGTAGTTGCCGCTGGCCAGCCGCCCCGGCAGGCGGAGCGAATGGTCACGACCGCCAGCCAGGTCGCTGCCCAGCCGTCCGAGGCAACGGCCGCGTAGGTCGTACAACTCGCAATGAGCGACCGGTGATTCCGCCGGCAGGCGCAGGTGTATAGTCTGTCCGCTGCAGACGCGCCGATCGCCGCACAACCATGACGCCGCGTCGGCTAATCCGTTGCCGGAAACACCGTCGCCTGGACCTGCATCCTGATCATCGTCCACGCCGGTCGCTATTCGTTGCAGGGCGAAGTCGACTGTCTGCCAATCCGCGGCGACGTTCGCGGTCTGAGACTGCGTCTCGTATCCAGAGTGCAGGGCCTTCACGGTGAAGGTCCCGCTGCTCGTCAGGCGCCAGTAGCGGCCATGCTCGGCATCGCAGAGGCGCGGTCCCACGTAATTCGAGTGCATCTGGGTGATCTGCACTTCCGCGGCCAGGGGAATACCGGTCGCGGCGTCGCAGACGCTGCCGCATATCCCGGGACCGTTCAGGACGCGATCCTGCACGTACGTCGAACCGCGAGCCACGCGCGCGGCGATCGAGTCGACATCGGCACCGGAATACCAGCATTGCGCGCCGATCTCCATCACGTAGGCGAGAATCCCGGTTCGGCCGTATACCCAGCACTGTTCCTTGGGCAAACTGTCGTAAGCCGGCACGGAGCTGTAGGTCGAACCCTGTAACGTGCGCGTGGCGGCGCCCCAACCGACGGCGACATCCCTCGCAACGTTGTAATCCGGCGCCTGTCCGCCTCCTTTGATGCTCAACCAAGGATAAAAAATAGTGTTGGTCCAGTTGATCGTGGCCGGCGAGTGGTAGTCGAGCACCAGCAGTGGCCGCTGCGCCAAGATCCAGTCGCGCAGGGCGACGACCTCACATTCGGAGAAGATCCTGGGACCCTTGTAGTACTGGGATTCGGGATCGCTGTCGTCGCAATCGTTCCAGTACCAGTCCCAGTTGCGGTTGAGGTCGACGCCGTCGTCCGGGAAATCGACTTCGCCGTTGTCGTTGTTGTCCCGCAGGTTCTTGCGCCAGTCGGTCCAGGAGGGATGGTCGCCGAAGACATACGCATGGCCGTCGGGATTGAGTACGGGCACGAAGACGAGCTGCAGGTTGTCCACCCGGGCGGTCACCTGCGGATCGGCGCCGTAGCCGGCGAGCAGCGCGGCCGCCTGCGCCATGATCGCCGCGGTGCCCAGACACTCGTTGGCGTGCTGTGCGCCATGGAAGAGCAGGCGGGGCTTGTCCGCGGCGGGAACGGCGCGGTTGGTGACGGTCAGCATCAAGATCGCGCGTTTCTGGCCGCTGGCGCCCAGCACCGAGCAGGCGACGAGATCGGGATGGGCTGTTTCCCAGGCGGCGAACTGGGCTTCGATGTCCGCCAACCGCCAGTAACCGGGGTCGGGTTGGCTGGCGGCCGGACGATCGGCGATCATTCCGAGCGCTGCGCCAAGCAGCAGGATCACGGCGAACCGGTGGCGACGAGACATTGGTGCGGTCCTCCTCGATGTTGCAAAACCAGCGATAATGATAACAGATCGGCGCGGATCCTTCATGGTGAACCGGCGGCCGTCTTCCCTATTTCTTGCGACGATTCCGCGAGGGATGCCGGGGTTGCGGCTCGCGGCGGTCAAACCGCGACAACACGCGCTATTCCTGCTATGTTGGCCGCCGACGCGGCCGGTTCGATCGGTCGGCCTGCTCGTGCAACGGAGTGAACCATGCCCCGTATCGAACGCAAGCTCATCGGTATCTTCGGCCGCATCAATGCGGGGAAGTCGACCTGCATGAATCTGCTCACGCGGCAGGAGACCTCGCTCGTCGATCCGCAGCCGGGCACGACCGCGGACATTAAAAGCGCGCTGATGGAGATCCACGCCGTCGGCCCGGTCGAGCTGCTGGACACCGCCGGTCTCGACGAGGTGTCGCCGCTCGGGCAGAAGAAGCGGCGCAAGACACTGGCCGCGTTGACTGAGGTCGATTTGGCCGTGCTCGTGGTCGATCCCGTGCAGACGCTCCTCCTCGGGGATCCCGCCGTCGAAGACGCGATTGTCACGATCGCTCACCACCACGACCGGCGCCTGTGTGTGGTGCTGAATCGACGCGCCGACGGCGCCGAACACCTCCGCGCGAGCGGCGCCACCTGGTCCGAGGCGAGAAGGTTCGCGCTGTCCGTTCTACCCGATCGAGCGGGGACGCCCGTACTCGAGCTGGACTTGGCGGACCGCGAGCGCAGCGGGGAACTGGCGGCGTTCCTGGCATCCGCGGTCGGGCCGGCCGCGGACGCGACGCCGCTGTTGCCGATGGTGCACCGGCATGGCGCCGTCGTGCTGCATATCCCTCTGGACGAAGAATCGCCGTCGGGCCGCCTGCTGCGGCCGCAGGAAATGGCCATGGAAGCGCTTCTGCGAGCGGGAGTGCCGGTCGGCCTGTACCGCGTCGATCTGAGCCTCGCGCGCTGCAGCAATCCGGCGGTGGTCGAACGGCAGCGACGGAATTTCGTCGGTTTTCTGGCCTCGTTCGAACGATGCGGCGGTGTTCAGCTCGTGCTCACCGATTCCCAGGCGATCGATCTCATGAACGCCTGGGTTCCCGGCGAGATCTCGCTGACCACCTTTTCGATCATGATGGTCAACCAGACTGCCTGTGGCGATATGTCGGTGTTCATCGACGGTACGCGGGCGTTGGACACGTTACGAGCCGGCGACCGCGTATTGATCGCCGAGGCGTGCAACCACGACCGGATCGCCGAGGATATCGGGACGGTGCAGCTGCCGCGCAAACTAGCGGCGGCGGTGCCCGGGCTCGAGTTCGACCACGCGTTCGGTCGCGAGTTCCCTGAATCTGCCGAGTTGCGCCGCTATCGGCTCGCCATCCATTGCGGCGGTTGCATGATTCGCCCCCAGAAGCTCGCCGCCCGCGTGGCGCGGCTGCGCGAGGCGGGCATTCCGGTGACCAACTACGGCCTGGCCCTGAGTTGGTACGAAGGTAAGGCCACCCTGGGGCGGGTCCTTGCGCCCTGGCCCTCCGTGCGACGCGGCGCAGAGTAGCGCGCGGGTCTGCGGATCGGCCAAACGACCGGGGCCCGGACTTGGCGTCCGGGCCCCATGCTCGCTATCTCTGCCGACGTTCGTTCTAGTTAACTCCGATTACCGGAAGATGCCCTTGATCTGGGTCCAGGTTTCGTTTTCCATGGCGACCGTACCATCATCGGTGCCAATCTTGACGTAGCCCAGATACCAGCCGGGGTAAGCGACCGAGGAGTCGGACCCGAAGTCGAAGCGCACCTGGATTTCCTGGCCCATGAACGCGGACAGGTCAAAGCACTGCACCAACCACACTTGCGAAGGCCCATTATAGCCGTTGCCCGAATAGCCCGGCTGGCCATCCACGCAGAAGGCGTAGTATGAGGTGCTCTCGCTGATAATCGGATGGGTGTAACCGTTGATCGGCAGAATGACCTGGTCGTCGACCTTGACATTGCCGCCGTCGAAGTTGTTCTCCACGTGGACGTAGTGGTAGATCTCCATCAGGTAGGAGTCCGGAGTCACCGCGAAGACCGGCGACAAAAGACCTTCACCCGCGTTGTTGGGGTAGTTGCCAACCAGGACGGTGCCCCAAACAGCGGCGGGAGCGCCGGCGATATCGGTCGCGCCCCATGCCCAAGAAGGCGCGCCACCGGTGGCGTCGCAGACGACCGGTGTGAAACCGTGGTTGGCCTCGCTGAAGTCCCAATTGAACATCACCGATTCGAGCTCGCAGGCGTCGCGCGTCGGGGACGCAACATCGGGATAGACCTCTTTATCAGCGAGCGCGGGCATGGCAAACAGGCAGATCAACGAAAACGTGAGCAACAATCTCATGGCGATACCCCCGGAAAGAGCGACTGGGAGAAACACCCACCAACGGAGATTCCACTACTGTTGCGGAGTCTCCGCATGAACGGACCGATTCTAGCACAAAACGGGATACTTTTACAAGAGTCCACTCGTCTCTTCATTCTCTGCTGGACGGCGACGATTTTTCCTTACGGCGAAGCGGAAACCCGGACGATCGTTTCGATCTGATGTTGACCGGCTAATGACGTTATTTGGTAACGAGTTGTGCGCGCTAAGCCAGCTTGCTCGTTCCGCAACATAGGGCGGGCGGCAACAGATCTCGATCTGCGCCGCCCGGTTGCCGCCACGAACCGGCCATCAGCCGGCTCGCGATCGTCAATAGGTGACGACCGTGAACCACATGTCGAACCTGCCGGCATCACCCCACAGGACGGACCCGCTGAGATGCGTCGGGTCGAACGTATAGAGCCAAAAGAGACGATCCTGCTCGCCTGCGTCGTCGTAGAAGTGCAGTTTCTGCGCACTGTCTTCATCGTCCCAGTGCCAGTCGATGGTCCCCTCGCATTCGACATCGATGGCTTCTTCCGGCGTCCCCCAGTTCTCGCCCTCCTGCATCATGTAATAGCAGCCGTCTTCGCTGATATAGAAGCGCACGCGGTCAGACGGTGTCCAGGTCTCCTCGCCGTCCACGCGGTATTGGAGAAGGTGCAACTGCGCGCCTCGATACATCGGCGGCACGGGATTGATCGGCCGGTCATCCCCTTGCTCACTGAGCAGTTGGAAGATCCGTAAGAGATCGTATTCGGTGCCATTGACCGTGAACGTGCCAGTGATGTAGTCGGGTTCACCGGTGTCCGGACCGCCGGTAAGCCA
>JAQULN010000154.1:5633-6869 GCA_028718575.1 Candidatus Krumholzibacteriia bacterium
GGTGGCTGATCACGATCTCGCCGCCGATCAAGATCTGTTTGGTCGTCTGCACGGGGCGACAGGTGAGGGTGATCGTGCCGTTGACCAGCGGCCCGGACGGCGGCTCGGGGTCCATGTCGTCAAAGATGATCGACAGGACGAAGCCGTCGGTGAATTCCTCCGGTATCTCCTCGGGCAAAATGGTCAGACCCGAGAACGGTGGCGGATCGCCCTCGATGACGCTGCCGATCAGGCTGAAGAAATCGTCGGCAAGCTCGAGAACTTCCTCTGGGATCGTCTGGGGCGGTCGTGTGCCGCCGTTGTCGTCGTCGTCGCTGCACGAAACCAGCAGAGCACAGGCGGCCAGCGCCGCCGCGATGAGCAGGAAAGGGTGCTTCCGCAAACGCATCGTCAACCTCCGGGTGGTTGTGTCGTGCCGCCGGACCCCGGCCGGCGGCGAAAATCCCGTGAACGATTCGGCAGGTTCCACGAGCCCGGATTGTATCCTGATTCGCGCGATACGGAAAGCGAGATCAGAGTGGCGAAATACTTGTTTTTTGGTAGGTATTGCTTTCCGGGCGACACCCAGCGTGAGCGTTCGGCAACCTATCGAGGAGAAACCATGAATGTGCCCGTCTGGATCAGAGAGCTGTTCGCCGCGATCGACCGCCGCGACGCCGAAACGTTCGCGAATTATCTGACCGACGACGCTACGTTTTGCTTCGGTAACGCCGAGCCGCTTGGCGGCAGAGAAGCCGTGCGCGCCGGAGTCGCCGGTTTCTTCCGGAGCATTGCCGCCCTGGCGCACACCATCGAAGACGTCTGGATCGTGCCCGGCGCAGTGGTCTTGCATGGCGTTGTCACGTACACGCGCCACGACGGCAGCGCGCTGACCGTTCCCTTCGCCAATGTCTTCAAAATGCGGGACGATCGTATCCTGGATTATCGCATCTTTGTCGACGCGTCGCAGCTCTAGCTGGCTGTCAAAAAAACTGGGCTCGGTTGTGCCGGCTGGCACTTGCGAGCCCAGTTTTTCAGTATCCCGCCCGGTTCCGTCTAGCGTTCGACCTGGACGGAGTCGATGACCGCTTGCAGCCCCAGGTCCTTGGAATCGCCAAAGCGCTGCGCGAGTGCAAGCAGAGCGCCGAGATCGAGCTTGCCGGTCATATTGACGAACGCGACCTCATCACCGGGCTCATATGCGACGACGGTCAGACCGACGATCCGGCCCTCATGGCGGAAGACGCTGACGGACGG
>JAQULN010000155.1 GCA_028718575.1 Candidatus Krumholzibacteriia bacterium
GTTGCCGGCCAGGATCAAGAGGTCGGCCCAAGAGATCTTGTTGCCATACTTTTTCTTGATCGGCCAGAGCAGGCGGCGCGCCTTGTCGAGATTGACGTTGTCGGGCCAGCTATTGATCGGCGCGAAACGCTGGTTGCCGGTGCCGCCGCCGCCGCGTCCGTCGGCGGTGCGGTAGGTGCCGGCACTGTGCCAGGCCATGCGAATGAAAAGACCGCCGTAGTGGCCCCAGTCGGCCGGCCACCAGTCCTGCGAGTCGGTCATCAGCTTGGTCAGATCTCTCTTCAGCGCTGCCAGATCGAGCTTCTTGAACTCTTCGGCGTAGTTGAAATCGAAGCCCAGTGGGTTAGCGGCCGGCGTGTGCTGGTGCAGAATGCCGAGGTTCAACTGATCGGGCCACCAATCGCGGGTCGACGCGCCTCTGCTCGCCGCAGCCGCGGCGCCGGATGTACCGGTGACCGGGCACTTGCTCTGATCGCTCATCTGCGTTCTCCTTCGGAGTTCTGGCGTTTGCCGCCAGGAAGTGACTAGGGTTTTTCGCCACACACGCTAAAGCAACGCGTTTTCTCCGCAATGCCCGAGCCCGCAGACAATCCGACTTAACGTCTTCGCCATCAGATTGCGGCGTAAATGACCATCCGTTGGCCCCCGCGGTCAGGCTGCGACCTGCGTAGCGGTCACTACCGGTTCTCGGATGGGTGCAATAAACCGCAGATCGCTCCAACGACCTTGGTGACGACCTCGTCGCCCGTGGGGAAGTTGTAGCTTTCAATGGGAAGCTTACGACTCCGCCGTCTCGAGATCTCCCCGATCGCTCGGTGGAATCTAACCCGGATTATTCATGAAGGACCAGCTGCGAAAGGTCAAATGCTTGCCAGAAATCGCGTTCTCGGATCGACTCGGTCAACGTACCGCCTTGGGTACGCCTCCCTCGCCGATCCTTGCGAGCCCGCGTCCTGGCAAGCATTTCCACTTTCTCGCGGCGGTCCTTCATGAACAATCCGGGCTAACGAACGTTCGGGTCCGTTATCGGCAATGTTCTACACCCGAGTTCAGAAATTTCGAATAACTCCACGATCTCCGCGTAAGGCATTGCTCTGAGTTCTTGTTCGCCATATTGTGCAGCGGAAGCGGATTTCAGAGCGGGTATCGTGCCTGGAATCGCAACGAATCTAAAATAGTTACCTGTGGTCGCGGGTTCTGCAATCATATTGCACGTGAATTCAATGGCACCGTATTCATGAATCAAGAAACTCCAATTCGCTCCAACGGCGTACGCAGGCAGTGGTCTAACGGAGCTACCGCCATACAAGTCGCCTGCGAGCCAGGCATAGGCTAAGACGATTCCTTCTTCGACAATATCTTCGGTCAAATCAGGAGCCACAGCTGCAAAATACCAATCACCCGAAGCACCAGACCATTCGGTGGGGCTAAACCACTCCGAATAATAAACAGCAGCATCCTGGCCATCTCGTCCGGCAGGTCCGACAGGTCCGGGAGTGTCATCACCTCCACATCCCGAAATGCCAAGAAATGTGATTGTGATCAATGACCAGGCTGGTATGTTTCCTGTTCTCATTTTTGCTCCTTGCAAAGTGTTGCGGCGCTGAGTTTAGCATTCAACGCAGTCTTCTAGACTTCGAATGCCGCCTGTTCAACACCGCTATTGGCTTTCGCACGGGCCCTCCGGCCCGAGGGTCGGCGTGGGGTGCCAGCTTCATCCTTTCAGACCGCACCGTCACTCGCGTGAAAACTCAAAAAATTCCACGGGCGCGCCATCGCAAACGACAAATGCGACCGTGACTCCCGCCGCAGAATATCTTGTAGCCCTCGAGATACAACTCTCCTGGTTTTCTCAGCGTCGTCGGGATACCGAGGTGATGGTACCTCATCTGTTCCTTCACTTTCGATCTGCGTGGTCTCTCGGTGCTGCCCATATCCGGCGATTCCGAAGGCGCGCTCGCCAGCACGAGCGAACGACTACGTCGGCCGCAGCGCCGATGCGCGCTTCCGTCCCGTCTGCCAACTCAGCGGCGCAGTCTTTCCGCGACCGCCAGATTTTCTTGTAGGCCTTTTTCCAGTATCGCTGTCTTGCTTAGAAACACTTTCGGCCCCCTACGATCTGCAAGTCCTGCTGCCCTTGCACTGAGGAGAGTGCGCTCGAAGTCCGAGTGTGATACGTGAAACGACGGCTCCACAAAGAGCATATGGCCCGTCCGTCGCAGCAACTGAGCGATTTCGCGGAAGAAAACGACTTTGTCTGGAACCTCGTGAACGACATAGAAGAGAAGGACGAAGTCCACAGATTCGGAGAATCCTATGCTGCTGACATCACATCGATGCAGTGTGATGCGCGTCTCAAGAGCCGTACCTGCGATTTTCATTCGCAACCTATCCAGCATTCCGGCCTGGATATCTGCTGCAACAACTTGCCCGTTTTCGCCGACCAAGTGCGCCATCGGTATCGTGAAGAAACCCGGGCCGCAACCGACGTCCAGAGCGGTCATGCCCTCGCGGATATGTGGCTTCAGTATCTTGTAAGGGTCTTGAAGCCATTTGCGCCAGATGTTGTCCAGCCTTCCCGCTCTCTCTACTGGACAGACTCGCCCGTGTTCAGCGTTCAAGTTCGATTCACCCTCTCACCGGCGGCCGGCACCGGCCGCAAACTGTAGGAGCAGTGCAGCGCTGGCCATCGAGATCTTGGCCTCGCTAGACGATCCGTCAACCAGAACGGTGTGTTGGGTTTTCTCAAACCGTCTTCTTTGCTTGCCTGTCAAGCACTACCGCCTGACGGCAGCGGTGCCAAAACACTGAGCGCTTGGCGACGGATACGCACACTCGCGAGTCTGCAATAATGCCGTCGACGCCACCAGTAGCAAGGTAGTCGGCAAAAGGGCGATAGTGCCCCGGCCCCCCGGACGCCTCGACGATTCTCAGAGCAAGCCCATGGAGGTTCTTTGGCAGCGGCACTTGGGAATCGACGACGACGATCCGGCGAGCGAGGCGCAAGGCTTCATTTAGTACCGCTACCTGTGTTTCCCGCGAAATCTCATGCATGAGCAACAGGATCGTAGCGATGTCGAAGGAATCCGGCGCGTAGTGCGCGAGACTGGCTGCATCGCCGATTTCGAATTGCACGTTCGTATACCGATTGCGTTTCCGAGCGAATTCAATCATACGGGGCGACAAGTCTACGCCAACAACTTGACAGTCTTTCCGTGTCGCGAGAGTGAAGCATAGTTCCCCCGTGCCGCAGGCAATATCCAAGACCCGGGACGATACAGGCACTGCATCAACGACGGCCCTGCGCGCTTCGGCTAAGGGCCGATCGTAGAGCGCGTGATAGACCGCTCCATGCGTGAATCGATACTTGCTTCTAACGGGGACAACGGATTGGGACGCCGTCATCGACTACCTCATCGATATATTCGTCTTCTGGCGCTGCCGATATACGGTGCCCACGAGGGCGAGTTTGCTCACGCGAGCGGCCGACCTCATCAGCCGCAGAAGAGCCGCTCGATCGCGGAGACGGCCGCGCTCTTCAGGCCGCCTTTATATACGACCGTTCCGATCGGTCTTGACGAGGAAGACGCGCCGTTCAGCCCCGCCAGGCGGCGGGGCCGAGCCGCAAAGGATATAACCGCCATCCGAGGTCTGTTGGCCGGCGTGGCAAACGTCGTCCTCTCCCGATCCGAACGTCTTCGTCCAGAGCGTCTCCCCCGCTCCATCGAACTTGATGAGACAGAAGTCGCGGGGACCGCCCGCATCGAGTTGCTGGCTGCCAGCGACCATGAATCCGCCATCCGTGGTCTGGTGAACGTCGCTGCCCCAGAAGTCACCCGAACCGTCGAGCAACTCGCCCCAGAGCTGATTTCCCGCTTCGTCGTAACAGATAATCCCGATGAACCGCCGCTCGTCCGACGCGATGTCTCCTATGAAAACGTACGCGCCCTCTGCGGTCCGACAGATCGCATTGCCTCGGGCGTCGGCGCCGGCGTTGATGGTCCGGTGCCAATGAGTGTCCCCGTTCGCATAGGTCTTGACCAGCCAGAGATCATGGTAACCCGACCCGGTACCATAGGTCGTTCCCACCAGGAGGTAACCGCCGCCCGAGGTTTGCTGGACTGAAGCGCCGGACTCCTGCCTGTTAGAGTAGCCCTTCGTGCGATTCCAGTGGTTTTCTCCGTTCGGCCCGATCTCGACCAGCCAGCTGTCGTAATCGCCCCCGCCCAGATTCGTCGTTCCGATCAGGATGTAGCCGCCGTCGGAAGTTGGCTGGACTTCGGAGGGTACCTCATCACGATCGCTGTAGCCTTTGAACTGATTCCACTCCATGTTGCCGTTCGTGTCGGTCTTGATGAGCCAGAACTCTCCGCTGTTGCCGTGGTAATCCGCGAGGACCAAATAACCGCCATCCGAAGTCTGCAGGACCGACACGCCGGCCGCCCAGCATGGAGTGTCAAAGGTCTTCGCCCACAACGAATCCCCGGCGGCACTGATCCTGAGGAGCAGGACATCGGCGCTATCGAAATTGGGACCGCTCGAGCCCGTTACGATATAGCCACCATCGCTGGTCTGCTTGATCGACGCGCCGGCGGACCAGGCATTGATGCGATATGTCTTTTCCCAGCCGGCAGGGACCTGAGGGCGAGTCGGACTGTCTTTTTCGTCATCCCCGCAACCGGCCAGAAACAATACCGATACGAGCACCACGGCGATCAGTGACCAGGTCCTATACCCGGACATGTCATTCCCTTTCGCTATCTCGCCAAGTGTGGCTCTCGAGCGCAACGAGAGCGTACCACGTCAGCGCATATCGAAGCAACTGGGCTGGCGATGACTGACGTCGATCTCAGCCACCGCATAAAACGTTCGGCTGCACCCAGGCGTTGGGCGACCTTTTTAACTCCCGAATTGAAACTGGAAGACCTCAGAAGTATAATTCTCTTCGAATCCGGCACGTCGGGAGACGGAACCATGAGATAGGAATGCCTATCCGCCGGACGAGCCGACGCATCGTCGCCGCCTTGCCGTCAGACTCCCGGGTACGCAGCCTACCGATCGAACGGATCAGTCAAACCCGCCGACGCCATCTCTTGCCACGAGGATTTTTCGCAGATCCTGCGCGCGGCGCGCAATCCGAAGGGGGGTCGGGATGAAGGCACTGATCGCTTGTCTATCGCTTCTGTTGTCGGCGAGCCACGCCACAGCCGCCGATCCAGCATCGTTATCTTTCGTCGGCGGTCTGCCCGGCGGGATCGAGTCCGCAGTAGTCGTGGACGGCCGCGCCTACTGCGCCACTGCCGCCGGTCTGCTCGTGCTCGACGTCGTCGACGCGGCGCAGATCGACCAGCTGGCGCTCTTGCCGCTGCCGGGCTGGGGACGCCGGATCGCTGTGCAGGGCGACCACGCATACCTGCTGAGCTGGGACGTGGGGTTGCACGTCGTCGACATAGGCGAGTCGGCGACACCTGTCGCGGTCGGCCTCTGCCCCGATGTGGCGCGGCCCGGCGACTTGGCTGTCGCGGGCGGGTATGCCTTCGTCGCCGACATGGTCGTCGGCCTGGGCGTGGTCGACGTCAGCGATCCGACTGCGCCGGTGCTGGTGGCCAGCCTGCCCCTGGCCGGCGAGTTTCATGGCCTAGATCTGGCGGCCGGAGTTGTCCACGTGGCGGCCGAAGCCGCCGGCCTGCACCTGGTCGACGTGGTGATACCGACGGCGCCGGCGCTCATCGGCACGATGTCGTTTCCCGGGCTGGTGCGGGACGTCGCCGTGCACGACGGCGTGGCCTACTTGGCGTGCGGTCAGGCCGGACTGCGGACCGTGAACGTAAGTGATCCCGCGGCGCCGGTGGTGCTCGGGCAGCAGAGGCTGTTCTTCGGCTCCAGCTACGCGCTCTTCGCCGGAGGCGTCGGCGTTGGCGGCGGTCACGCGTACGTGGCCCTGCACGGTGATGGTCTGGGCGTGGTGGACATGAGCGATCTGACGGCGCCGCTGGAGGAGACGCTGCACGGGATCCCGGGTTTCACGCTGGACGCCGAAGTCGACGGCGACCTGGCCTACGTCGTGGCGTATCACGGCGGTCTGGCCACCGTGGATGTCGCCGAGCCGGCGGCGCCGGCCACGCTTGACCAATACGAGCTACTCGGTCACGCCGCCGATCTCGCCGTCGACGGTCAGCTGGTGCACGTCGCCGGCGGCTATGGATCGCCGGAGGAGAAGGGACTCCGGCACCAGTACCTCGCCGGCCTGTTCGTCCTCGATGCGAGCCAGCCGGTCCGGCCGCACCTGGTCGGCTACGGCCACACAACCTACCAGCCGGCGCGGCTCTGTTTGGCCGACCGGCGAGCCTACCTGTCGATCCCCTACGGCGGCGCGCGAATCTTCGACGTGACTGAGCCGTCTTCTCCCCTGGAGATGGGCTGGATCCCCACGACGGCCGAGCGCTACCGCATTGCGGTCCAGGACAACCTGGCCTACGCGTTCGACGGCGCCGCGTTCGTAGTCACCGATGTCAGCGATCCCGGCGCGCCGCAGGTGGTCGGGTCCTGCAGCGCTACGTATAGCGGCAACCTCGTCGCCGGCGGCAAGCTGGTCTACTCGGTGGAGAACGACTCCGGCCTTACCGTCTTCGACGTGAGAGACCCGACCCTGCTAACCGTGATCGGCACCCTGAGCGAGGGCAGCGGTGGCAACGGCGCCGATCTGCTCGGCGACCACCTCTACGTGGCCAGCGGGCTGCGCGGCCTGACGGTGATCGACGTGGGCGACCCGACTGCGCCCATCGCGGTCGGCACCTGCAGCTTATCGGGCTACGCGCAGGACGTAGCGCTACGCTGGCCTTTCGCGTACGTTGCCTCGCTGG
>JAQULN010000156.1 GCA_028718575.1 Candidatus Krumholzibacteriia bacterium
GGCGCGGGACCTGGCCGCCAGCGGTTGGCCGGTCGCACTGGTCGGACGTAGTCTGGAGAAACTGGAAGCCGTGGCGGCCGCTCTGCCGGCGAAAGCGCAGGCGCGTTGTTACGCTGCGGACGTCTCGGACTGGGAGGCGGTCCAAGCGGCGGTCGGCGCGATCACGAAGGACTTTGCCATCGTCTACGGACTGGTCAACAACGCGGGCATCACGTGCGACGGCCTGTTCGTGCGGATGTCGCCCGCCGATTGGCAAGCCGTGTTGAATGTGAATTTGACCGGGACCTTCCACTTTACACGCGCCATTGCCCCGATTATGATGCGGCAACGAAAAGGACGGATCGTCAACATCAGTTCGGTCATCGGCCTGATCGGCAACGCCGGCCAGGCCAACTACGCGGCCAGCAAGGCTGGCATCGTGGCGATGACGAAATCGGTGGCGCGGGAGCTTGGCGGACGTGGGATCACCTGCAACGCCATCGCGCCCGGGTTCATCGAAACGGACATGACCGCCGATCTTCCCGAGAAGGTGAAGGCGGACATGTTGCAGCGGATTCCGCTGAAACGCTTTGGCCGGGCGGAGGACTTGGCCGGAGCCGTGCGGTTCCTGTTATCTCCGGACGCTGCCTGGATCACTGGACAGACGCTGGTGATCGACGGCGGCATGACTATGGGAAGCTAGCAAGACGCTCAAGGAGGGCCATCGTAATGGCTTCGATTCAAGAACGAGTCTATGAGATCATCGAGCGCAAGTTGTCCGTCAATCCAGAACAGATAACGCCCGAGGCATCTTTTCTGGATGACCTGGGCGCCGACAGCCTCGATACGGTGGAGCTGGTGATGGACCTCGAAGACGAATTCAATCTCACCATCCCCGACGAGGACCAGGAGAAATTGCGCACGGTGCAGGACGCGATCGATTACCTGGAAGAACGTCTGGCAGACCAGTAGGAACAACCGCGCCGCCAACCGGCTCCGGCCGGGGGTTCGGCACCGACCCCGGCCCAGCGCATGTTCGCTGCGGCCGGGGTTTCGTTACGACGCCGACGGAGGTATTTGCAGTGAAGCAGAACAATGTGGTCGTGACCGGCCTAGGCATGGTGACTGCCGTTGGACTCGACCGGGACTCGACGTGGCAAGCGCTCAAGGCCGGCCGGGGCGGCGTCGCGTCGATCCGTTCGTTCCCCACGGAAGGTTATCGCACGACGTTTGCCGCCGAGGTCGTCGGCTTCGACCCCGACACGTTCATGGATCCGAAGGACGCGCGCAAGGCGGATCGCTTCAGCCAGTTCGCCATCAAAGCCGCGCAGGAAGCGGTGGATCACGCCGCGCTGGGGGAGCTTCGCGACCCCTACCGGGCGGGGGTGATCATCGCCTCCGGTATCGGCGGCATGCTCACGTTCGAGGAACAGCATGCCAGGCTTCTGCAGCGAGGCCCCCGCGGCGTTTCCCCGATGTTCATCCCGATGATGATCGCGGATATGGCCGCCGGCTTGGTCTCGATCCGCTTCGGTATGCGGGGCCCCAACTTCGGCACCATCTCGGCCTGCGCCTCGTCCGGCCATGCCATCTCGACGGCCTGTGACCAGATCCGTCTCGGCGCCGCCGATGTCATGTTGGCCGGAGGCAGCGAAGCCGCGGTCTGTCCGATGGCCCTGGCCGGCTTCGGCAATATGAAAGCGCTCTCGTCCCGCAACGACGACCCGGCGACGGCGAGTCGGCCGTTCGACCGGGAACGCGACGGTTTCGTGCTGGGCGAGGGCGCTGGTATGTTGGTTCTGGAGTCGGAGGACCATGCGCGCGCGCGCGGGGCCGCGATCTTGGCGCGGATCGCCGGTTATGGCGCCACGGCCGACGCGTTCCACATGACCCAGCCCGACAACGACGGTAACGGCGGCCAGCACAGCATGCTCGCGGCGCTCAAGTGCGCGGGGATTCCCCCCGGCGCGATCGGGCACATCAACGCCCACGGGACGTCGACACCGTTCAACGACAAGATCGAGACCCTGGCGATTCGCAAGGTGTTCGGCGCTCACGCCGACCGCCTCAAAGTCAATTCGGTCAAATCCATGGTCGGCCACTTGTTGGGCGCGGCGGGCGCGGTCGAGGCCGCGGCGACGATCCTCGCGCTCAAGGAGGGGGTCATCCCGCCGACTATTAACCTGCGGAATCCTGACCCCGAATGCGATCTGGACTACTGCGCTTCGGGCGCCGTTCACGCGCAGGTCGAGTACGCTCTGTCCAATTCGTTCGGATTCGGAGGGCACAACGTCACGATCTGTTTCCAGGCTGTGCCTTGATTGCTATGAGGCTCAAGGATCTCTGGCAACAATTGCTTGCGCGCGGACGCAGGCCGGGGGTCGGCGAGCCGGACACCGAACTCGATCCGGCGCGGTTGACGCGATTGGAAGTGACGCTCGGCCACAACTTCCAGGCGCCGGATCTCTTGTGGCAGGCATTACTGCACCGCTCGCATGGGAGCGTCGCCGGCGCGAGCCGCGTCCAGAGCAATGAGCGTCTCGAATTTCTCGGCGACGCGGTGCTCGGACTCGTCGTCAACGCGCGCTTGTATCGCGACTATCCGCAGACCAGCGAGGGCGACCTCACCAAGATGAAGTCCTTGCTGGTTTGCCGCGACCGTCTTGCCGAAGTCGCGCTGCGCCTGGACCTGGGCTCGCACATTCGCATGTCGTTCAGCGAGGCGGCGACCGGCGGCCGCGGTCGCGCCAGCATCCTCGCCGACACTGTCGAGGCCGTGATCGGGGCCGTGTTCTTGGACGGCGGTCTTCCCGCAGCGGCGAATGTCATCGAGCAATGCCTGCTGGCCGACAGCGGCGAGTTGCTAGCGCGGAAAAAAGAGGAGAACTTCAAGAGCAGGCTGCAAGAGATCATTCAGGCTCGCTTCAAAGCGCCGCCGCGCTACCGCGTCACAGCCGTCAACGGTCCCGATCACGCCAGGCTTTTCCAGGTCGTCGTATCATTTAACAGCCACGTGCTCGGCGAAGGCGAGGGCCTGAACAAGAAGACCGCTGAACAGGCCGCCGCGCGTCAGGCCCTCAACCGGCTCGCGTCTAGCGGCGAGCTTCTGCAGGAACTCGCATCACCGCCGTCGGGTTGATTGCGGCGGCGAGATCGAAACGATCCGGGAAGGTTGCGCATGGTTGGGCGCTTCGCCTTACCTTGGTTCTGGTGCTTGGCGTTCGCGCTGCCTGTAGGGGCCGCGCCCCGTGGCGACGAGCTGCCGCCGCCGGTCGATGAGGTTCGGTTTCTGCCGGACTCGACCGGGGAGGATATCGGCTTGCCGCTCGGCGCTACGGCGACCTACGCGCTCGGCCGGTCGCTGTACCAGCAGGGCGATATCGAATCGGCGCTGATCTATCTCAACCGTGCGTATCGGCTCGCGCCCGGTTCATGGCGCATCAGTGAAGCGTTCGCGCAGGCGCTGCAGCAAGGCGGTTATTTCGTCGATGCGGCGCGCATCTACGGTGACCTCGTCGCCGTTGCGCCGGATAGCCTGGCGCAACGGCGGCAATACGCCGTGTTACTGGCGCAGAGCGGGCGGGCGGCAAGCGCCTTGGCTCAATTGGCAGAGCTCCGCCGGCGCGGTGGCGCCGGTCCGGAGATCGTCAAGCTGGAAGCGGATATGCTCGGCCAGCTCGGCCGCATCGAAGACGCCTTGGCAGCCTATCGCGAGGCAGCGGTGCAGGACCCGGAGAACCGCGAGGGTTACCTGCTGGCGTCGGCTGTACTGCTGCAGCGCCACGAGCGGCACGCGGAAATGGCGGCGTTGCTGCGAGACGGCCTTCAGCAGATGCCGGCATCGCGGCTATTACGCTCGCTCCTGCTGCGTTATCTGGTCACGCACGGCCAGGTCCGGGAAGCGGTCAACGAAGCCGCCGTCGGCGACGCCGCCCGGCTCGCCGCTGGCGCCACGCTGCAACCGGATTGCAGTTTGGAACTCGCCGAGATCTTGGCGCGGCGCGACGACCTGAAGACCGCCAGCGCGGTGCTCACCGACTTGTTGGCGGATGGCCATCGCGACGCCGACCTCGAGGCGCAACTGGCTCGATATCAACTCGGATTGAACGAACCCGCCGCAGCCGCGGCGACTATGGAGGCGGCCGTTGGGCGCTGGCCGGCGGTCGCCGACCTGCATTTTCTGCTGGGCCGTGCGCGCGAACTGACCGGCGACATCGATGGTGCGCTGGCGGCCGTGCGTACCGCGGGAGAGATAGCACCGGGTCAAGCGGGTTATCACGTGGCGCTGTTGCGGCTGCTGGTTTTGCATCGCGCCGATGCGTTGGCTCCCGGCGCCACGGAGGGCGAAGCCGCGGCGATTCGGCGCGAAGCCACGTCGCGAGCAGCGCGCGCGGCCGGCCTGCTGCAGCCGCAGGACTACGAAGGGCACCTGATTCTCGGCTACACGTACCGCAACCTCGGCGATCTCGAACTCGCGTGCCGGCATTTCCACCTGGCGGGAGGCGCGGCCGAGACAAAGGTCTCGGCAACGCTCGAGTTGAGCGTTTGCTTGCAAGAAATGGGGCGCACTGAAGAAGCGCAGGCCGTGCTGCGGACGCTCCAGGCCGAGTATCCGGACGACCCCGAAGTGGCTAACAATCTCGGCTATCTGCTGGCGGAACTCGGACAGGACCTGCAATTAGCTGAACAGTTGGTGCGGCAGGCCATGCGCTCCGATCCGGAGAATGCGGCCTACCTGGATTCTCTTGGTTGGGTCTTCTACCAGCGCGGCGAGTACGCGGAGGCGTTCGAGTGGCTGGTCGCAGCGGTCAATCAGCGGCCTGATGACCCGCTGATCCTGGAGCACCTCGGTTTGACGCTCAAGAATCTCGGCCGTTTCGCCGAGGCCACCGATATGTTACGGCGCGCTCGACAGCGTGGCGGCGATCCAGAGCGTCTCGACGCGTTGCTTGAGGAGCTTGCGGGTGAACGCTGAACTCGGAGTCCCCGGGTTGGTGCGTGGCCTTGCGGTCGGTCTGTATCTGCTGCTGGCCATCGGCGCCGACGCAACTGATGACGGCTCGGCAGCTCGCCTGGGCAGCGGCGCTTGGCGCCTGCAGACACCCTGGCATGAAGCGTCGGGCTGGGTGATCATCCTCTTGACGGGCGACGGCTGCTGGCGGCTGGATTGCGCCCTGTCCGACCCGGGTTGGCAGGCGGACCGCGGCGACGTGGAACGACGACAGGGCGACGGTTGGACCCTGGTCGGCGACGCGGCGGGAGGATTCGCCCAGCCGTGGCGTTCGCCTTGGCGGCGGATCGATCGCGACACGAGCCTGGCTGTGGCGGCGCTCGTCGACTGGTGGTTGGCGGGCGATACCGCGCCGCCCCTCGACCCGACGTCGCGGCGTTGGCGCCAGCCGCGAGAACACCAGCCACTCGGCGTCGAACTGCCGGATCCCGCGACCGTCCCGTTCTACCGTACCGGTGCAGGGTCGGGTGGCAGCGGGAGCGGCGAAGAAACGGTCGGCGAACTGCGGAACCGTCTGATCACGCGCGGCCGCGGCCGGGGCGGCGCTGGTCTACGGCTGTTGGCGCATTGGGCGGATGGCGCCCTGGTGCTGCGCTCGACCCGCTGGCCGGGGAGTCTGCGTTGCGAACCCGTTCGGACTGAACTGCTGCGTGTGCCGGTAGAGGCGTTCCTGCCGCTCTGGCCGTTGGCGGACGTGCTGCCCTGATCCGGTCGCACAACGGGAACCAGACCCGGGGCGCCGGCGTTCAAGGCTCGCAGCGTCTAAACACTGCGAATCAAGGAGCGACGGCGTGAATCCATCGCCGAACGACTACGAAGCTGGCCAGCGACACGGTTCAGGCTCCCTGCGCGATATGCGGGATGAAGATCTGATCGTACTGGTACAACGCGGCCAGCGGCGGGCTTTCGACGAGGTCGTTGCGCGCTACAAAGGACGCCTGTATTCGTTCGTATTGCGCATGGTCAAGGATCCGTCGCTGGCTGAAGAACTGACCCAGGAGACCCTCATCCGCGTGTACTTGCACGCGGACAAGTACCGGGAGATCGCTCGTTTTTCGACCTGGGTGTTCACGATCGCCACGAACCTCGTTCGCAACCGGATGCGCCAACAATCGCGCATGCCCCGGCTGTTGGTTTTGAACCCGGCGCCGGAGGACGACGAAATACCGCTGGATCCCCCGGACTTGCAGGCCGACCCCAGCCGCGATCTCGAAGGGGAGGAACTCGGCCGGCTCATCAACGAGGCGACGGCGAAGATCCCGGAGCGCTATCGAGTGCCGTTCCTGCTGCGCGAGGTCGACCAGCTCTCCTACGAGGAGATTCAGCAGGTGACCGGCCTGAAGCTCGGCACGGTGCGATCTCGCATCAATCGAGCCCGCACGCGGTTCCGGCAAAATATCAAGCCCCTACTGCGCAACGAGACCCTGCTCGCGGAACTTGAACGGATCGAGGCCCGCGCCCAGGCCGAAGAAGATTGATCTTACGATGGAGGCAGCCTGCGATGAAGTGCAACAAGGTCCAGGAGTGGATCAGCCTGGAAATGGATGACCGGCTGGCGCCGCAGCACGTACCGCTTTTACAGCAACATCTGGCCGAATGCGCCGCGTGCCGCATGTACAGAGAAGAATTGCGGATCGGACAACGGATGTTGCACGCGACCGAACCGAAACTGTCCGCGAATTTCGATTGGAAGTTGCAGCTGCGCCTCAACCATGTCATGCGCGAGGCCGCGCGTGACGCGAGTTACCCGTGGCAACGGTCCGTGTTCGGTTGGCGTCGCTGGCTGGCGCGGGCGGGTGTTTCGGCGACCGTCGGG
>JAQULN010000157.1 GCA_028718575.1 Candidatus Krumholzibacteriia bacterium
CGCCCGGCGTCCCGAGGTCGCCTGATCCGACAACCGGCCCGTTGGTGACCCACTTCGAGCCGTCGGTGCGATCGCCCCAGCCGACCCACTGCATCGAGGCGCCGTTGGGGTTCGGCCACACCGGCCCGCCGTCGTACATGATGCGATCGATTTCGCGGCCGAACGTGTCGATCAGGACGATCTCGTCGTCGCTGTTGCCCAGGGTGAAGTCGGCGTACTGGTAGAGGGCCGTCACGCCTTCGCCGGCCATGACCGTCGCGTTGCGCACGAAGACTTGGTATTCGCCGGGGTTGATCACCAACGGCCCGCCGTTGTCGATGACGTGGCTGTCGGCGCCGTCGTCCTGGATGGTCCAGCCCTCCATGTCGACGGCCGCGCTGCCGGCATTGTAGACCTCGAACCATTCGCCGTCGGCGTCCGGCAGGATGAACGGGTTCTGCATGATCTCGGTGATGATGATCTCAGGCAGTGGCGGCAGTTCCTGGATCGGGGCCGTCGTGTTCGGTGCGATCGGATTGCCGGCCAGATCCTCGACGTTGTTGATGCGCACGGTATGCGGCGTGCCGGCGATCGAGCTGGCCAGCGTCAGAACCACGACCGAAGGATCGGCCTGGACCACGGCGCCGGTCACCGTGACGGTGATCTGCGGATTGGCCGTCTGGTAGACCTCGTAGTTCTGGTCCTGGCCGGTCTCCACGTCGATGGCCTCGCTGAACTGCAGCGTGACCTGCGTCGGCAGGGTCAGCACGGCCCAGATCAAGGTCGGCGGCGTGGTGTCCTCGCCCGAACCCTGGTTGATCAGGTCGGAGGCCAGGCCGACGATGATCTGGCCGTCGGTTTCGAAGCTGCCGCCGGCGCCGGCGGCCACGAGGACCTCGCCGATCTGCCACGTGGGCATGTCGGGCGCGAGGTCGTCGTCGACGCGGATCACCACGGGGCCGCTGCCGTCGTCGATCGTGAAGTTATGGGCGGGATTCGTGCCGCCCGTGGTGGCGATGGCCGTGATCGGGCCCGTGGTGCCGATATAGGAGCCCTCGTTCGCAGGCAGGGCGGCGCCGCCGGTCGACAGCACCACCGGCGTCAGCGGCGGGTTGCCTGTGCTGACCAGTTCGACCTCGTAGCTGGTGATCTGCACGGTCGTGCCGTATTTGCTGACCGTGCCGGAGACCTTCACGATGTGGTCGATGTCGTTGAGCAGGTCCATGCCGGTGCTGCGGATCGTGCCGAAGACGTTCAGGCCGCGGTCGCCCGTATCCTGGATATAGGCCGCGACGGTGGTTCCGTCGGCGCGGTAGTCGCCGGGGATGTACACCTGGCCTTGCACCATGACGACCGTGCCCTCGTAGGTGGCGTAGTCGTCGTGGATCAGGGCGATGGGTGTGATCGTCTCGGGGGCGACGGTGTATCCGTAGTATCCGACCGACGGACTCCGGCCGAACAGGCCGTCGTTGTCCTCAGCTTCGACGTAGTATTCCACGACGGCGCCGCTGCTTTGGCCGGGGATAACGCCGCTGTAGGTCTCGCCGGACACCAAAGACATCGCCACGGCGGTCTCGCTGCCGCCGTCGACCCGCCAGTACAGGGTGACGTTTTCAACCGTGCCGTCGGCGTCAGCGGCGTTCGCATAGACGGTCGCCGCTTCGGCAGGCACCGGCAACAGGGCGCGATGATAGACGTCGGACACGATGGGCAACTGCCCGCCGCCGGGGAAGTGGATGGTCGCGTGATCGGGCGCGGTCACGCACAGGTAGTCGACCCAGTTCGAGCCGGTCCACGGCGTGGCATTGTAGGGACGGATTTCGACGACCAGGCCCCCGATTTGGTCGTTATCGGGAACGACAAACGTGTAGTCCAGTGGGACCCAGCTTTCGCCGCCGCTGTAGGTGCTGTTACCGCTGGCGCTCGAGTGATACGAATTGACGTCGCCGCCGACCGCGGTCCAGTGGCCCCAGATGCGCAGCGATGGGTTGCTGGTGATCAGGTCCAGCGTCTGGATGATCGCATAGACCGAGTCGCCGACCTGCAGGCCGTCGATCCAGGCGACGTAAGCCTGCGGCGTGCTGGAGCCGCCGGCCTCGTAGATCTCGAGGGAGTGAGATCCGTCGTAGGCAACGGCGTCAGTGTTGGCCAGGTACATGTACTCCGGCAGGTAGGTGCCGAGAACAGTCGCGCCGTTCTCCCAACTGTAGCATTCGGTGGTCTGGGCCTGAACCAGGCCAGCGACCAACGACAGGGCGAGAACGATAGGTAGCAAGGTCTTCACAGGGGTAACCTCCTTGCGGAATTAGGTGTGATCGTACAACAGCCGGCACCGTGAGTGCGCGGCGATCCGGGACACTCGAACGTATTCATGCGATAAAATAACATAGATGTGCACGGATTTGGTAAAAAACTTGCGATTCTTTGATGCCTTAAACCCATCGGTACGGTGGGATATAGCCGTCAAAGACTCACTTTTCCCGCAGCCAGCGCCAGATCTCCCGCAATCCCGGCTCCTTGCCGGTCATCAGCATGCTGGCGCCGAAGACGCGGCCGGCCGCCCATCGTAGGGCGAGGGCGCCCGCCAGGAGCAGGCCGAACGAGAGTGCGATCTCCCAGGCGGCGGGGTCGCCGCGCAGGATGCGCACCGGCATGGCGGAGGGGCTGACCCCCGGCAAGAGGGCCAGGGTGCGCATCCAGCCCGCGTCGGGCGTGTCCAGGCCGGCGAAGACCACGCCCAGCGGGATGAACGGCAAGAACATCAGCGCGCTGCGGCCGCTGCTGTTGGGGTCGTCGATGGTCGCGGCCACGAGCGCGAACAACGTGAACCAGAACGCGAACCCGGCGGCGGCGAACAGACAACTCCAGACGAGGTCCAGGCTGCCGAGTCCGCTGGGCAGCGCGACCGAGCCGCCGAAGAAGCGCCAGGATACGGCTTGCCAGAGGAACCACGCCGCCAGGTAGTTGATCAAGCTCACCAGGACCACGCCGGTCAGGCCCGCGATCTTGCCGTCGATCCACTCCTGGGGGCTGAAGATCGATAGCAACGATTCGGTCGTACGTTGGGTTTTCTCGGCGGTGATCGCCACGAACACGTAGCCGAAACCGGTGAACAGGCCGAGAAGCATGGTGCCGATCACCACGATCACGACCACGGTACCGGGGCGCTGCTTGCGCTCGGCGGCGCCGGGACCGATCAAGGCCGGACAGCCACGGTGCGAGGTCCGGCGGACTGCCCGTGGGCGATGCAGGATCGCCGCCAGGAACTGCACCTTCTGCTGGTTGCCCTTGCTGAGTCGATCGACCCGTTCGCCGGCGCGGTTGCTGAGGTCGAAACGCGCCAATTCGTCGCGGGCGCGCGCGGGCGGTGGCGCGGCCGGTGCGGCTCGTGCTCGGCGGGCCCGACTACGAGCAGCTTCGCCAGTGGCGCGATATCATGTTGGCCGAGATGGAGGCGTTGCCGGAGCTGCTCGACGTCGACAGCAACTACCAGGAACGCAAACCGCAGTTCCAGGTGCGAGTCGACAGCGACCTCGCCGCCGTCCTCGGCGTGTCGCTCGCCGATGTCGGGAGCACACTCGAGACGATGATGGGCTCGCGCATCGTCACCACGTACATCGATCGCGGCCGCGAGTACAATGTGATCTTGCAGGGCCGCGAAAGCGATCGCGTCGGTCCGGACGATCTCGCCAATCTGTATGTGCGTTCGGCGATCGAGCGGCGGGCTGGTGCCGTTGGCCAATCTGGTGACGCTCGTCGACGCGACCGGACCGAACGAGCTGAACCGTTTCGACCGCATGCGCGCGATCACTCTGGATGCCAGCCTCGCCGAAGGCGTCAGCCTCGGCCGCGCCATCGACGCTCTGGATAAACGAGCGCACGAGGTGTTGCCGGCGGCCGCCTGCGTCGACTGGGATGGCGTCTCGCGGGACTACCGCCGCACCGGCGGCGGCATCCTGTTGATCGGCCTGGCGGCCAAGAACGGCGTGCTCATCGTCGAGTTCGCCAACCAACTCCGGGACCGCGGCCAGAACTTCCAGGAGGCGCTGGTCGATGCGGCGGTCATCCGCTTGCGGCCGATCCTGATGACCAGCGCCAGCACGACCTTCGGCGCGCTGCCGTTGCTGTTGGCCACGGGGGCCGGCGCGGAAACGCGCGAGCCGATCGGCATCGTCATCGTCTTCGGCGTGACGGTTTCGGCGGCGCTGACGTTGTTCGTCGTGCCAGCGCTCTATGCGGTCGTCGCCCGCCGGACGCGCAGTCCCCAGTACCTGGCACGGGCGATCGAGCGGCTCCGCCGGCAGGAAGAGCCGGCTGCGGATTAGCCGAGCCTTCATGAATGATCGAGATCAAGATGGAAAAGAAGCCGCTGTGCCGATAAAAAGGTTGTATTAAGTCCGGTATTAACAGAGTCTCACTGGGCGGCGCCGACGATTTCCAGTCGGCCATGACTTCGGCGTGTCGCCGAGCTGACCGCTTAAGTTGTGCCGTCGAGATTGTTGCTCGCCAGCGCAACCTGCTGTTACTGATGTGTTTGCGGGCCGAGCCCTTACCCGCTCGCCAAGTCCGCGCCGGGTACGAGTTTAGGTGCCGGCCAGCAACAATCTCGACGGCACAACTTGACAATTTGGCTGCCGTTCTACAGCTGCTGAATGGCGGCCGCGGTCCCGATCTTCTCGGCGTCTGCGAAGTGGAGACGCGGGAACTCGCCGTCGCCTTGGCGAACCGCGTGCGACCCGGCGACTACGCCGTGGCCCATGTGGACAGCCCTGATCTGCGCGGCATCGACACTTCGCTCATCTACTCGCAACAGCACTTCGAATGCGTGGGTGTCACGCCGCACCTGGTGCACCTGAGGTTTCGGACGCGAGACATTTTCGAAGTGGAGTTGCGGGTAAAGGCGAACGGCGCGCGCCTCTTCGTCCTGGTCAACCACTGGCCGTCGCGACGAAATCAAGGCGCGGTCGCCTCCGAACCGTTCCGGATTTCCGTGGCCGGCCATTGCGGCAGGATCGTCGACAGCATTCTCAAGTTCTCGCGGCAGGAGGTAACCTCATTCCGCGATTCAGCCGCGGCGATGCGCAGGATCGCGGACCGTTGGGATCGCAATATCCTGGTCATGGGCGACTTCAACGACGAACCGTTCGCGCGGTCGGTGATGGATGAACTCGGCGCGGTCAACAGCGTCGATCTTCTGGAAGAAGAGTTCAAGAAGTCGTCGCAACGCGCTTACTTGCCCGATGTCGCGTCTTATCTTAAACGCAACGCCGCACTCTTCAATTACGCATGGGAGCAAATTGGGGTGAGCGATCTGGGAACCTCGTTCTTCGCCGAACCGGACGTTTACCGAACCAAACGCCTGTTCGACCAGATCATGGGATCGCGAGGGATCTTTTATGGATTATCCGGCTTGCGGGTCGCACTGCAATCGTTCGCTGTCTTCGCCCCCAGACTCATGTGGACCAATCAGCGCACCGTAGCGACGGATCTCTGCCGAGTTCGTCCCCGTGCGTTCGACCGCGAGAAGAAAACGGGCTTTAGTGACCATTTCCCGGTGACTTGCGTGCTGGAGACACGGTCGCGGTAGGCGAAGCGGCGACTGCTTTCGCGTCCGGCGCGTCTCTTGTCTTGCAATTGCCCTCCCGTCGCTGGATTCTGTGTTGACGGGTCATCACGATACGGACGTTAACGGTCTGCCACAGAGGTTAGCCTATGTTTATCCGCTATATTCAGTTCAGTCTGCTTGGTCTGCTTGCCGTCGCCGCAGCCGGCTGCGCGCCAGCGCCGCCGGCGCCGGTCACCGCGGTTGCGCCCACGGCGTCGCCGCTCGATCCGGCGCTCGCCGCGGCCACCTTCGACTCGGCGTGGACGTTGATCGACCGCAATCACTTCGATCCCGCGCACGGCGGCGTCGACTGGCAGGCGGTCCGGGACGAACTACGGCCGCGCGCGTTGATGGCCGCGAGCCACGAATCGCTCCGTGCGCTGCTGCGGGAGATGATCGCCCGCACCGGGCTGTCGCACTTCGAGCTGATCCCCGGCGACGTGGTCGACGCGTTGCGCACCAGCCGGGACGCCGACGTCCTCGACGCGCCGGAGCCCGAGAACGCGCGCGAAGGCGGCGTAGGGTTGGACGTGCGGCTGGTCGGCGGCGAGTTGCTCGTTTGGCGCGTGGAGGCTGATTCACCCGCCGCGCGGGCGGGCGTCCAGCCGGGCTGGGTCCTGGCGGCGATAGACACGACCGATATCGGCGAGGTTCTGGAACGAACAGCCGGCGCCGTGACCGACGAGATCCTGGCTTTGCGTCTCGTGCTGCTGGCGCGCGCGCGGCTCGATGGACCGCTGGGCAGCGAGGTGGCGGTGACGCTGCGCGCCGCCGCGGGCGACGAGCGAGTGGTCGTGATGGAGCGCGTCCGGCAACCCGGGGTTGTCAACCAACTCGGCTATCTGCCCCCGATCCGCACGCGGATCGAGCACGAACTGCTTGTCCACGACGATCTGCGCGTGGCGCTGATCGCCTTCAACATCTGGCTCTTGCCGATCGCGGCCGAGTTCGACGAGGCGATCGAGCGCTACCGCGACGCCGACGCCGTCATCATCGATCTGCGCGGCAATCTCGGAGGCGTCGGCGGCATGGCCATGGGGCTGGCCGGGCATTTCTTGACCGAGCCGGTGTCGCTCGGCGAGATGCGAACGCGCCAGAGCACACTGCAGTTCCGCGTCAACCCGCGGCGTAGCAATGCGTCGGGCCAACGCGTGCAGCCGTTCGCCGGGCCGGTG
>JAQULN010000158.1 GCA_028718575.1 Candidatus Krumholzibacteriia bacterium
CTCGTTCAGCAGTACGTCGCGGCGCGACCGCGCCTGGTCTGCGTCGAGCCCGAAGAGTCGGCCTGTTTCCTCGAGTCGATCCAGCGCGGCGGCGGCGAGCCGATCGCCGCCCGCGGCAACCAGCGGTCGATCATGGTCGGTCTGTGCTGTGCCGTGCCGTCGCTGCTGGCCTGGCCGGTGATCCGCGACGCCGTCGATCACTTCCTCGCGATCGAGGACGACCACGCCCTGGCCGCCATGCGCCTGTACCATCGGCACGGGATCACGGCCGGCGAATCGGGCGCGTCGACCCTGGCCGGTCTGCTCGCGCTGCTCGATCGCCGCGACCTGGCCCCGGCGCGCGCGCAGTTGCAGCTCGATGCGCAGAGCCGCGTCCTGTTGATCAACACCGAAGGCGCCACCGATCCCGAGCACTACGCGCGCGTGATCGCGGGCGATGGCGCCGGGGGACCGCCATGAACGGCCGCACTCCGGTGACGTTCACGCTCGACGGCCAGGCGGTCGCTTACACGGGCGATCCCCGCCGCACGCTGCTCGACTGGCTGCGCGAGGAGCGCGGCATCACCACGGTCAAGGACGGCTGTTCGGGCCAGGGCTTCTGCCGCGCCTGCACCGTGGAGATCGACGGCCGCGCGAAGCTGGCCTGCCTGACCGCGATGAAGACGCTCGGCGGCAAGTCGGTGACCACGCTCGCGGGTCTGCCCGACGCCGTGCGCGCGATCCTGGCCGATGCCTTCGTGCAGCACGGCGCCGTGCAGTGCGGCTTCTGCACGCCCGGCTACCTGGCGCGAACCCGCGTGTTGCTCGCGGAGAACCCCGACCCGACCCGCGCCGACGTCGAAGCCGCGCTGCGCTACCACCTGTGCCGCTGCACGGGTTACCACGCGATCGTCGACGCGGTGCTCGACGCAGCCGCCGCGCTGCGCGGCGCGGCGACAACGACGAAGGAAGCGGCGCCGGCCGCTGCTGCGGTCGCCGGCCCTCACACCGCCGCGGCCACCGGCGGCGCCATCGGCCGCTCGCACCCTAAATACCGCGCGCATCTGAAAGCGCTCGGCGAGGATCCATTCGTCGACGACCTGCGCCTCGGCGCCGGCGTGCTGCACGGCGCGCTGCGCTTCAGCGACCATCCGCGCGCGCGCATCCTGGCGATCGACACCGAGCGCGCCGCCGCCATGCCGGGTGTGGTTCGCGTGCTGCTGGCCGCTGACGTGCCCGGAGACCGCTGCACCGGCCTGATCCGGCGCGACTGGCCGCTGCTGGCAGCAAAGGGCGAGACCACGCGCTGCGTGGGCGACGCGCTCGCACTGGTGGTCGCCACCGACCGCGCGCAGGCCCGCGCTGCCGCCGCGGCGATCGAGGTCGCTTACGAAGTGCTCGAACCCGTGAGCGATCCCGCGGCGGCCCTCGCGACCGCGGTCCATCTGCACCCGGGCGGCAACCTGCTCGAGGAGAGCGTCGTGCGCCGGGGCGGCGACATCGACGCGGCCCTCGCCGCCTCGGCGTTCGTGACGAGCGGCACCTTCACCACCCAGCGCATCGAGCACGCGTTCCTGGAAGTCGAGGCGGCGCTCGCCCGGCCTTGGGGGGACAGCGGAGTCGAGGTCTTCTCCGGCGGCCAGGGCGTCTACGTGGACCGCCGGCAGATCGCCTCGCTGCTGGCTCTGCGGGAGCGCGACGTGAAGGTGACCCAGGTCGCGGCCGGCGGCGCGTTCGGCGGTAAGGAAGACCTCTCGGTACAGGGTCACGCCGCCCTCGCCGCGCACCTGCTGCGCCGGCCCGTCAAGGTCAAGCTCGACCGCGCCGAATCGATCCGCCTGCATCCGAAGCGGCACCCGCTGGTGCTCGACTACACCGTCGGCTGCGACAAGCACGGCCTCTTGACCGCGGTCCGCGCGCGCATCCTCGGCGACACCGGCGCTTACGCCTCGGTCGGCGGCAAGGTGCTCGAGCGCGCCGCCGGCCACGCCACCGGCGCCTATCACGTGCCCTGCGTCGACGTGGTCGCCCAGGCGGTCTACACCAACAACCTGCCCTGCGGCGCCATGCGCGGCTTCGGCGTGCCGCAGGCCACCTTCGCCCTGGAAAGTTGCCTCGACGACCTCTGCGCCCAGGGCGGCTTCGACCGCTGGCAGTTCCGCTACGACAACGCGCTCGCCGACGGGCGCCTGACCGCCACGGGCCAGGTGCTGCGCGAGGGTGTCGGCGTGCGCGCCACGCTGCTCGCGGTCAAGGACGAGTACGAGAACGCGCGGTGGTGCGGCCTGGCCTGCGGGCTGAAGAACTGCGGCATTGGCAACGGACAGGCCGACTGGTGCGAGGTCGAGATCGAGATCGCCGCGCCGGAGCGGGTGATCGTCAAGCACGGCTGGACCGAGATGGGCCAGGGCGTGCACACGGTGGCCCGGCAGGTGCTCGCCGAGGCCGCCGGGCTCGACCCTGCCCGCATCGAGGTCGTCGTGTGCACCGCCGACGAGGCCGAGGCGGGCATGACCACCTCGAGCCGCGGCACCTCGCTCGTGGGCAATGCGCTGCTCGTGGCGGCCGCCGATCTGTGGCGCGACATCGTCGACGGCGGATTGGCCGCGCCCGGCGCCTTGCCGGACCTCGCGCCGCTGGTCGGCCGCCGCTACCGCGGCCGCTGGAGCTTCGACCGCTCGACGGCGCCGGACGCGCCGGGCGAGGTCGTCACGCACTACTCGTACAGCTACGCCACGCAGCTCGTGATCCTCGACGACCGCGGCGAGATCGCGCGCGTGATCGCCGCGCACGACGCGGGCTGCGTGATCAATCCGGCGCTGTTTCGCGGGCAGATCCAGGGCTCGGTCCACATGGGGCTGGGCTATGCCCTGAGCGAAAACCTGCCGCAACACGCGAGCGGCCTGCCGCCTTCGCGCCTGCAGGACCTCGGACTGTTGCCCATGGACCGCACGCCGCCGGTCGAGGTCATCGCCGTCGAGGTGCCCGATCCGCTGGGGCCGTACGGCGCCAAGGGCGTAGGCGAGGTCGGCATGGTGCCCACGGCGGCGGCCGTGGCCGCGGCGCTGCGCTGTTACGACGGCCGGCGGCGCTGCGAACTGCCGCTGGCGGGACCTGCCACAACGACGAGGACACCATGACCCTCTTCCTGCGCGACGTGACCTTCTACGACTGGCGCACCGAGCGCTTGCTGCGGGGCGACCTGCTGGTCGACAACAGTCCGCACGGCAGCCTGCGCGCGACCGCCGACCCGCCGCCCGCCGGTGCGACCGTGATCGAGGGCGGCGGCCGCCTCGCCATGGAGGGCCTGACCTGCGGGCACCACCATCTCTACTCGGCGCTCGCGCGCGGCATGCCGGCGCCTGCGCGCGCGCCGCGCAACTTCGCCGAGATCCTCGCCGGCGTCTGGTGGCGCCTGGACCGCTGCCTCGACCTCGAGATGGTGCGCGCCTCGGCCCTGGCCGCGGCCGTCGACTGCCTGCGTTGCGGCGTGACGCGCGTCATCGACCATCACGTCTCGCCCAACGCGATCGCCGGCTCGCTGCCGGCGATCGCCGCCGCGCTGGAAGAGGTCGGTCTGTCGCACGTGCTTTGCTACGAGCTGTCCGACCGCGACGGCCCGGCGGCGGCGGCGGCCGGACTCGACGAGACCGCGGCCTATCTCGCATCGGGACGCCCCGGGCTGGTCGGCCTGCACGCGTCGTTCACCGTCGGCGACGAGTTGCTCGCGGCGGCCGTCGCGCTGGCGGCCAAGCATCGCGTGGGCTTGCACCTGCACGTGGCCGAGGACATCGTCGACCAGGAGCGCTGCCTGGCCGATCACGGCCGGCGCGTGGTCGAGCACCTGGCCGAACACGGCGTACTCGAGCAACGGGGCAGCCTGCTGGTGCATTGCCTGCATCTGTCGCCGGACGAACGCGAGTTGGTGCGCCGGTCCGGCGCGTGGGTCGTGCACAATCCCGAGAGCAATCAGAACAACGGCGTCGGCGCGCTGCACTGGGACGGCCTGGATCCCGCGCGCGTACTGATCGGCACCGACGGCCTGCACGGCGACATGCTGCGCAGCATGCGCGCCGCGTTCTTGAGCGGCCAGGCCCAGGGCGGACTCGCGCCGGCGCTGGCCTGGCAGGCGCTGTGGACCAACCAGCGCTACCTCGAACGCCACCATCCGGCCGCGGCGCGCCGCAACGACGTGGTCCTGTTCGACTACCTGCCGCCGACGCCGCTGCAGGAAAACAATGTTTCGGCGCACGCCATGTTCGGATTCGACGCGCGCCACGTACGGACCGTGATCGCCGGCGGCCGGGTCGTGCTCGAGGATGGCCGCCTGACGGGCCTCGACGAGGCCGCGGTGATGCAGTTTTGCCAGGAACAAGCCCGGCGACTCTGGGAAGCCCTGGACCAGCCGGCGCCGAAAGGACGCCCATGATCGAGATCATCGACCGCGTGACCGACCCCGCGATCCGTGCGCGGGCCGTCGCACGCTACCGCGAGCGCGGCATCGCGCTGCCGACCTTCGCCCAGATGCGGGACCCCCGCTTGGTGCCGCCCGCCGTCGTCAAGCGGCTGGCCGACCTCGGCCTCTGGGACCTCGATCCGTTGAACCTCTATCGCATCACCTGGAAGAACGAGCCGCGCGAGCGCGGCGGCCTGTACGGCGGGGTCAACTACCTGGAGCTGCCGCCGGCGTTGACCGGCGTCCCGGCGCGCATCGTGATGCTGGTGGGCAAGTGGTTTCCCACCGGCGCGCACAAGGTGGGCGCGGCGTACGGCTGCCTGGCGCCCAAGATCATCAGCGGCGGCTTCGATCCCACCTATCACAAGGCCGTCTGGCCGTCGACGGGCAACTACTGCCGCGGCGGCGCCTTCGACTCCTACCTGATGGGCTGTACGGCGGTGGCGATCCTGCCGGCCGAGATGAGCAGCGAGCGCTTCGCGTGGCTGCGCGAGATCGGAGCCGAAGTCATCGCCACCCCCGGCTGCGAGTCGAACGTCAAGGAGATCTACGACAAGTGCTGGGAGTTGCGCCGCACGCGCGAGGACGTCGTGATCTTCAACCAGTTCTCCGAGTTCGGCAACGCCGCCTGGCATTACCACTGCACCGGGACGGCGCTCGCGGAAGTCTTCGCGCAACTTTGCGGTCCGCGCGCGGCGGGCGGCCACGGCGGCGGCCCGCGCCTGGCCGCCTACGTGGCCACGACGGGCTCGGCGGGCACCATCGCCGCCGGCGACTACCTGCGCACGGTCGCCCCCCGCGTGAAGGTCGTAGCCGCCGAAGCGCTGCAATGCCCCACCCTGCTGTGGAACGGCTTCGGCGGTCACCGCATCGAGGGCATCGGCGACAAGCACGTCCCTTGGATCCACAACGCCCGCAACACCGACGCGGTGGCGGCCATCGACGACACCGACTGCCTGCGCCTCTTGCGCCTGTTCAACGACCCGGCCGGGCGCGAGGTACTGGCCGCCGAGCGCGTGCCCGCCGCGGTGCTCGACGACCTGCCGCTGTTGGGCATCTCGAGCCTCGCCAACTTGCTGGCGGCGATCAAGACCGCGCGCTGGTTCGAGCTGGACGGCGACGACGTGATCCTGACGATCGCCACCGATTCGGTCGACCTCTACGGTTCGCGCCTGATCGAGCTGGCCGAAGCGCACGGGCCCTACACTGCGCGCCAGGCCGCGCGCGATCTCGAGCGCAGCCTGCTCGGCCAGCGCAACGACAATTTCAAGGAGCTGACCTGGCCCGAGCGCAAAGCCATTCACAATCTGAAGTACTACACCTGGGTCGAGCAGCAGCAGATGGATGTGGACGATCTGAACGCCCTGTGGTCCGAACCCGGTCTCTGGGAGCGCATCTTCGCGCAGCCCGCGCGCTGGGACACGATGATCGAGGAGTTCAACGCCGAAACCGGCGTGCTGGCCGGGCTCTAGCGAACGGCGCGACATGGATGGCTATCTGATCTGCGGCGCGACGCTGGTCGACGGCGACTCTTCGCGGCCCGGCTCTTTGCGCACCGCGGGCGAACGCATCGCCGAGGAATTGCTGCCGCACCTCGCGGCCGCCGACATCGCCGACCTGGGCGCGCGCCACGGTTGCGAAATGATCGACGGCCGCGGCCTGTGGCTGATCCCCGGCGGCGTCGATCCGCACGTGCACTTCGCCCTGCCTGTCGCCGGCACGGTCACCGCCGACGACTTCCTCTCCGGCTCGCGCGCCGCCCTGGCCGGCGGCACGACCACGGTGCTGGATTTCATCACCCCTGGCCGCCGCGAATCGCTCGTCGCCGCGGCGGCGGTGCGCCTGGCCGAGGCGTCGCCGGCCGCCTGCGACTTCGGCTTGCACGCGAGCGTGACCGCCTGGCGCCCCGAGACCGCCGCCGAGTTGGCGACCTGCGCCCGCGAATTGGGCCTGCGCTCGGTCAAGCTGTACCTCGCCTATCTAGAGACCGTCGGTCTGGCCGATGCCGATCTCGAAGCCGCCCTGCAGGCCGCAGCGGCGCTCGATCTGACCGTGCTCCTGCACTGCGAGGACGGCCCGCGGATCGCGGCACACCGGCGCGAGCTGCTCGCCGCGGGCGAGCGCGGTCCGTCAGCGCACCCGCGCTCCCGCCCGCCCGCGTGCGAGGAGACGGCCGTGGTCCACGCGCTGGCCTTGGCCGCGCAGACCGAATGCCGCCCCTACCTGGTGCACCTCTCCACGGCCGGCGCGATCGGCGCGGTCAAGACCGCCCGCGCGCGCGGACGTACCGTTTACTCGGAGACCTGCCCGCAG
>JAQULN010000159.1 GCA_028718575.1 Candidatus Krumholzibacteriia bacterium
CGGCCGTCAAGGTGCCGATCAAGTGCAGGATCAGGTCCTTGGGGCCGACCCCGCGCGGAAACTCGCCGCTGACCTCGACCTTGATCGTGCCGGGGACCTCGACGTTCAACACGCGTCCCAGGGTCCACACGGCGGCCATTTCGGTCGCCCCGATGCCGAAAGCCAGGGCGCCGAGCGCGCCGTGGCTCGTGGTATGCGAATCGGTGCCCACGACGACATCGCCCGGCCGCACGTAGCCGTTCTCCGGCAGGATCTGGTGGCAGATGCCCCCCTGGTCGCCGCGCACGTCGTGGAACTTGGCGATCTTCTGCGCCGCCACGAACTCGCGGATCTTCTTCTGGTTGGTCGCCGTCTTGGACGATTCGGCGGGCACGCGATGGTCGAAGATGATGACGATGTTATCGGGATTCCAGACGCGCGCGTCCAGACCGGTTCCCTTGAAGACTTCGTTGAACTGATTGATCACCAAGGCGGCATTCTCGTGGGACATCGCCACGCTGACCCGCGGTTCGAGGACATCGCCCGCCTTGACCGCCGCCTGGCCGGTGGCTCTGGCGAGGATCTTTTCCGCAACCGTCATGCCCATGCTCAGGCTCCTTGAGGCGCCCCGCCGGCGACCGGCTTGGCTGTTTGCTGGCTGAGTGCCGCCCCCGGCGGGCGGATCGAACAGAATGTGTCAACCGGCCCGGGGGGTGTCAAGATCGGCCGCGCCCGGCGCGCTACCGCGCGAACAGCGCGGCGGCGCAGCCCGCGGGCGGGCCGGCAACGGCGCCTAACAGGTTTCGCGACAAGACCCGGGATCAATCCCCGCTGCCCCAGACCATCGCGCTTTGCGGCAAGACCAGCGCAACCGGCACGTGGTCGCTCATCTGCTGGCGGAACACGCCGCTGTCGAGCGCCAGATCCAGGCGCAGCGTGAGGCAGCGGGCACCGTCGGCGTCCAGCGCCGTAAAAAGCTGGCTGGTCACCAGGATATGGTCGAGGTGGCTGGAGGGATACGAGCCGCCCGACCGCCACGACCAGCCGCTGGCCGGGCCCTCGGCCACGGCCTGGTCGGCGAAGCGGAAACGGTCGGGCTGCTGATAGAACGCTTCGAAGACGTTGTACGCCGGCGGATCGGTCAACACGTCGTTGAGATCGCCCATCACGATCACGGCGCGGTCGGGGTGCTCGCTCGCGATCCAGGTTGCAAGTGCCTGGCAGGCGGCCCAGCGGCGGTTTTCCTCGTCGCCGGGATCGTCGCGATCGAGAACGCCATCGCCGCAGCACTTCAGATGATTGTTGACCAGTACCAGATCGTGTCCGCGCCAGGTGATGTCCGCAACCAGGGGGCTGCGGGGAAACAGGAGCCCGTCGTTGATGAATATCTCCGTGATCGTGGTCACCGTGACCTCATCGTCGCGCCAGAGGAAGCCGAGGTTCTGATACTGGTTGGACGTCGCCTGATGGCCCGAGTAGGCGGGCATCGCAGCCACCAGTTCGGTGAACCGAAACGACTGGGCGATTTCCTGGGCGGCGACGATGTCCGCTGCCAGGGCCGTAAGGCTCTGGACCGCCAGCGCCACCTCGGTGGCGCCGGCATCTGTCGCGAAGTTCCGCATGTTCCAGGTCACGATCTCGAAGGTCGTGTCGGTGCCGACAGCGTACGCAGCGAACGGATTCTCCGGCGCCGGCGGCAATGGCGACACGACCGGATCGCTGCAGCCGAACAGGCACAACAAAGGTAGCGCTGCAAGGAGCAGCACCCAGCGGTGAACCGGTCGGCGGGAGCACATCGCGCGATGCATGCTGCGCCATCTTTCGGGCTTGGGACACCCCGCGGCGGTAGCGCGGGCGAACGGGGCCCCCTGGTCGACGACTATCAATAATCGTACCCGCAGGGACCCGTCGCCAGGGGAAACGACTCCGACCCGTCGGAGGGCAATGACGCGCGAGCCAACTCCGCCTCCTGACAACAACGCCCGCCGGTGGTATGTTGTCCCCATACGATCCCAACCCGCGTCGAGGCCGCGTGATGCAGACCGACCATATGCCGGATGATATGAAACCCGAATCGCACGCTCAGGTGCCCGTCGATGATCTGCTCGACTGTGTCTGGCGTCTCGACATGGCGCTGCAGATCACTTACGCCAGCCAGGCGACCCAGGCCGTCCTCGGCATCCCCGCCGCGGCGATCGTCGGCAGCCCGCTCGCCGATCACACGACGCCCGCCGACCTCGTCGCGCTGCGCGAGATCGTCGCCGGCGTGCTGGCGGGAACCGATCGCACCGCAGGGCGGCTGTTCACCACGAACCTGCGGCATGCCGCCGGCCACTTGGTGCCCTGCGAGGTGCATAGCCGCTTGCTGCTCGATCGCTACGGCGAGCCCGAAGGCATGGTCGGCGTGATCCGGGACATCAGCGGCCGCGTCCGCCTCGAGCAGGCTTCCCGCCGTACGGAACACCGGCGGTTCGAGCTGCAGAAGATGGAGGCGATCGCCCGACTGGCCGGTGGCATCGTCGGCGACCTGGAAGCGCTGCTGGCGGCGCTCGCGCACTGCCCGGAGACCGATCAGCACCCCGAACTGGCACCCCTGCGCACGCAAGCCGCGCAGCGCATCGACCAACTGCGAACCTTGGCCGGCAAGCTCGACCTGCAGCGACGCGAGTTGGATGTCGATGACCTCGTGGGATCGCTCGTCGCGGAGTTGCATACGGACTTGCCGGGCAATGTCACGCTGATCCATCAGCGCCGCGCCGGCGGTTCGACGGTCTGGGCAGATCCGACTCTCTTGCGCAACGTGCTGCGCAGTCTGTGCTTGAACGCCCGCGACGCGATACCCTTGGGCGGCGTGATCACGATCACGACCGGCCTGCGCGATGCCGAGTCGGCACCCGCCGGTCCGCCGAGCGTCGCGCCGCGACCCTGGGTCACCGTCGCCGTCAGCGATACCGGTCCGGGACTCGACCAGGCCACGCGCGAGCGCATCCTCGAACCTTTCTTTACGACCAAGACGGGCGGCGGCGGCCTGAGCCTGCCGCTGGCGCATGGCATCGTCGACCAGCACGGCGGGCGCCTCGAAGTCGCCAGCGAGCCGGGCAAGGGCAGCTCGTTCTGTGTCCTCTTACCGGCGCGTTTCGCGGGCGTCGTGCTGCCCGTCGCCGATCAACCGGACAGATCCCGCCTGACGGTGCTGCTCGTAGACGACGACCCGGAAATCCTGCGCTACTGCACGCGGATCCTGCGCTCGGGCGGTTTCGAAGTCGTCACCTGCACCGACGGCGCCGAAGCGCTCGCCTACATCGCGGGCGATGAACCGGTCGATCTGGTGGTGTTGGATTGGGCATTGCCGGGTCTCGAGGGTCGGCGCGTCCGCGAACAGATGGCCAGACGCCATCCGCACTTGCCACTTTTAATTATCAGCGGGCACCTGCGCCGGGAGTACGAGGCACTCGGCGGCATCGACCACGAAACGCCGTGGCTGGTCAAGCCGTTCACGCCGACGGCGCTGCTGGCTGCGGTGAGCGCCCTGCTGCCGGTACGGGCGCGGGCACCCGGATCCTGAGGCAGACCACGAGCCCGACGAGCGCAATCGCGGCCGCGAGCACGAAAACCCACTGGAAGCCAACGTGCGCCCACAGCCAGCCCGAGAACACGGGCAGGGACATGGCCACGGCGTGGTCGATCGTGATACCCAGACTCATCGTCGGGGTGATGTCCGCGGGGTCGACGGCGATCTTCTTGAGATAGGTCGTGCGCGCGACGCGCAGCGCGAAGAGCGTCTGGTCGAGCACATAGGCCACATAGAGCGCCCACAGCACCGCGCCGGGCGCGAACAGCCGGTCGGCGAAGGCGTAGACCAGGCAGATCAGCAGCAGGAGGACCTCGTCCGCGACCAAGACCACGCGCTCCCCGAGCCAGTCGATGACGTCGCCCAGCAGCGGCCGCAGGATCACGCCGAGCCCCGCCCCCAGGAACATCAACGTGGCGATCGTGGCGACCGGCACCCGGTGGATATCGACCAGCACCCAGGTCCCGAAGACGTAGAAGATCTGCTTGCGGATGCCGAACAACGCGCTGATCGCGTAGAAGAGATGATACTCGCGCCGCCAGACGAAGCGTCGCGGCGGACCGCCGCGGCGGCCCGTCTCGATGCGAAAGAAATGATAGGCTGCGACCAGCGCCAACGCCGCCGCAGCGAAGTAGAATAACCGGTAATCGTCGCCCACAAGGCGGGCGATGCCGAAGACCGCGCCGGCGCCCAACAGACCCCCGAGGTTCTTGGCGCCGCCGAACTGCCCCAGGCGGCGTCCCTCGCCCCCATGCTTGGCCAGCTTGAGTCCGAGCGGCCCCTCCAAGGCGAAGTTCATGTGGTCGCCGGACGACCACACGAAGATCCACAACACCGCTAACGGCACCGTCGGCGCGAACAGGGCGAGTCCGACCGCGCCCGCCGCGGTCACGAGCATGGCCGTCGACATCGCGCGCGCCTCGCGGTAGCGCGCGGCCAGAAGCCCCGCGGTCAGAAGCACCAGGAAGCCCGGCAGCTCGCGGGGCAGTTCGAGCCAGCCGCGGGCCTCGGCATCGAACGCATGCACCTCGTGCAGGTAGTTGCCGAGCGTGGCGTTGAAGATCCCGGCGGTGGCCCCGAAGGCCACGCTCGCCAGGAGCATACGGCGAAAATCGAGGCGGGTCTGGTCTGGCACGTTGCAGCCTCCGGACAGGTGGCCGCAATGTCGTCAATGCGCCGTGGATCGGCAATCAGAACAGCGTGTAGATGAACGGGGCGGCCACCTGGCCCGTCGCGATCAGCAGCCCCAAGAGCAGCATCACCGCCACCAGCGGCACCAGCCACCAGGCGCGGTGGCGCAAGGCGTAACGACCCACCTCGGCGAGCAGTCGTCCCAAGTGGCGCAGTCGGTGCATGCGGGCTCCTTGCGGCCGCTAGCGGCGAATAGCTAGTCCAGCGGCATCTGCCGCCGCCAGTCATCGGCGTCGGCCCATGCGGGCTGTTCGACCTTGCTCAACACATGGTTGCCCAGCACGAGCGTGTCCATCTCCGTGCGCATGAAGCAGCGGTAGGCGTCGGCGGGAGTGCAGACGATCGGTTCGCCGCGCACGTTGAAGCTGGTGTTGATGATCACGGGACAGCCGGTCAACGCCGCGAACTCGGCGATGATGCGATGGTAGCGCGGATTGGTGTCCCGGTGCACGGTCTGCAGGCGCGCCGAGTGATCGACGTGCGTGACGGCTGGCACGGTCGAGCGCACCCGGTTGACGATCGCGATGATGTCGTCGCTTTCGCCGCCGCCGCTTTCGCCGCCGCCGCGCTCACTACCGCCGTGCGAGCCTTGCGGCCGGGCCGCCGCGCCACCCGCGGGCACGCCCGCCGGCGCCGACTCGCGCCAGTGCTCGCGCCGGATGGGCGCGGTCAGCAGCATGTACGGCGACGCGGCGTCGAGGTCGAACCATTCGCCGCAGCGCTCGGCCAGCACCGAGGGTGCGAACGGCCGGAAACTCTCGCGGTGTTTGATCTTCAGGTTCAACACCGATTGCATCCGCGGCGACCGCGCATCCCCCACGATCGAGCGGTTGCCGAGCGCGCGCGGCCCGAACTCCATGCGCCCCTGCAGCAGACCGATGACCTCCTGATCGGCGATCCGGCGGGCCACGTCGCGTTCCAGTTCCCCGTCGGCAAACGTGCGGTACGGGTAAGCATGGTGATCGAGCCAGGCCGCGATGTCCGCGTCGCTGAACGCAGGACCGAGGTACGCGCCCTGCATGAGGTCGGCACCGCCGGCGCACCGCTCGCCATGCTCCAGCATGTGCCACACGTAGAGCGCCGCGCCGACCGCGCCGCCGGCGTCGCCCGCGGCTGGCTGAATCCAGAGGTCGTGGAACGGTCCCTCGCGCAACAGCCGTCCGTTGGCCACGCAGTTCAGCGCGACCCCGCCTGCGAGGCACAACCGCGTCTCGCCGGTGGCGCGGTGCGCGTGCCTGCCTAAACGCAAGACAGCGTCCTCGGTCACGGCCTGGATAGACCGCGCAAGGTCGCATTCGCGGCGGGTCAGCGGCCCCTCGGCGGCGCGGGGCGGTCCGTCGAAGAGGTCGGCGAAGCGCTGGTTGGTCATGCGCAGGCCGCCGACGAAATCGAAGTAGTCGAGGTTCAACCGATAGCTGCCGTCCTCGCGCAGGTCGAGCAAATGCTCGCGGATGCGTTGCTCGTAGCGCGGCTCGCCGTAGGGCGCCAGGCCCATGAGCTTGTACTCGCCGCTGTTGACACGGAAGCCGCAGAAGTAGGTGAAGGCCGAATACAACAGGCCGAGCGAGTGCGGGAAGTGGATCTCCTCGAGAATGCGCAGCCGGTCGCCGCGGCCGGCGCCCAGGCTCGTAGTGGCCCACTCGCCGACCCCGTCGAGGGTCAGGATCGCCGCGCGGTCGAACGGCGAGGCGAAGAACGCGCTCGCCGCGTGCGCTTCGTGGTGCTCGGTAAAAAGGACGCGCCCGGGCCGGCCGACCCCGGCGCGCCGCAACTCGTCCTCGATCTCGGCGGGGATCCACAGCTTGCGGCGCAGCCAGGCCGGCATGGCCTGCACGAAGGTCGGCAGTCCGCGCGGCGCCGCGGCAAAGGCGGTTTTCAAGATGCGCACGTACTTGGTCAACGGCTTGTCGTAGAAAACGACCACGTCGACGTCGCCCGGCCCCAGCCCGCCCTCGGCCAGGC